>CAMQRS010000023.1 GCA_947036815.1 uncultured Erysipelotrichaceae bacterium | reverse complement strand
CAAAATAAAAAGATGTTGGTGATTTCTCACCAACACCAGAAATTGTAGAACCCAAAAGTAATGTATTAATATATATAATATTAATATCTGTGATTAAATTTAAAATAAGTTGTATAAAAGAAAGAGAAAAAAGACTCTAGTATTGAGAAAAATATGAAAGTAGAATAATAGTACACAAATTGTTGTATAATAACTATGTGGATAATTATTTTAATAAATAATTTAAATAAGATTGAATATACTGATCATACTTTTCTTATGTACACGTGTAATTTTAATTTTTTTTCAAGCATTAAACTTGTTTAATAATTAAAAAAGAGTATGATAATATTATAAACTATAAGGAGAAAAATATATGAAAATTTTAAAAAATGAAGATAAAATGCTTTTAGTGTTAGCTGGTGAAACTTGTGATACATGTAAGGATAGAGCTTTAAAAGCAAATACAACAGATGGAGCGACAGAAAAACATATACCAGAGTGCACATTTAATGATGGAGTACTAAGCGTATGTGTAGGAAGTGTTGAACATCCAATGAGCAATGAACATAACATATCTTGGATATTAGTGGAAACGAAAGACGGACATATGTTCAAAAATTTAAATCCAGTAGAGAGACCTATTGCAACTTTTAATATTAAAAAAGAAGATGTAATTGCTGTATACGAATACTGTAATTTACATGGGTTATGGAAAAAAGAAATTAATTAATTATCAATAATTAAGGATTGTTTAAGCAGTCCTTTTTTAGTATTATAGTAATGGATCGAGGTAAAATATGAGAAAAACACTATGCATGCTTTGCGTCGTCATGTTTATATGCGGCTGTGGATCTATTGATAATGAAGTTGATGTTGATGCTTATAAATCACCAATTTTAGAAGATGATAGCTCTGCTTTACATCATTATGAAACACTAGAAAGCAGCAATCAAGGTATCTATGAATGTTTTTATGATGCTATTGTTAATCTAGAAACAAAAGTCATAATTAGTTCTAAATTTGAAGATCAAATTATCAATGTAGTTGAATGCATTACAAATGACCATCCAGAATTATTTTATTTAGAAAACTATACAATAGGAATCACCAACGATGGTAAAAAAGCAGTAATAGAATTTTCCTATAACAAGACAAAAGAAGAAATTGAAGGTTTAAATGATCAATTAGAACTTGAGATAGGTAAATTTAAAAACACGATACCAACAAATTCTTCAGATGTAGCTATTGCATCAGCAGCCTATTATTTTATCATTGATAGGCTAACCTACGATTTAGAGAGTGAAGATAATCAAACAATCTTAAGCTCATTGATTATGGATACAACAGTATGTGCCGGCTATGCTAGAGGATACCAGTACCTATTAGAATCTATGGGAATGGAAGTTAGCTATATTTTGGTAGATGATTACGAAAAAGAAGAAGGTGCTTTAACACATGCAATCAATATGGTAAACATAGATGATGACTATTTTTACGTTGATACAACATGGGCAGATGTGAGTGAAGAGAATGCGCATGCTTGTAATGCCTATTTTCTAATGACACATGAAAGTATGATAAGCCTATATAAACCATTGAGCGAGTATAAAGAAACTAAGGTGGGTTTAATTGGATATAATTCATATGAAACTGATGTAATAAAAGAGGATGTTCAAACACAATTACTCGCAGGATCCGATATCATTGAACTTAAGTTTGATGTTGAAATTTACGATTATGCATTTAATGCTTTAATTACAAATGAAGGTATATTTAGAATGTTAAAGGAAATGAATATTGATATTGATAAAATAAATTACACTGAAATAACTGAAATTGGATTTATTGAAATAATATTTTAATTTATTAAAGAAAGGACTTTTTGTATGAAAAACTTATTACTTATTCGATTAGGAATATATGCTTTGGGAGTTCTTTTATTATTAATGTATTATATATTTAATATATTTAGTTATAATATCATTATGTCTATGGTTTCAATATTGTGGGCAATTGCATTGTATGTTGAAACAAAAAATTGTAAATCAAAAATGAAATATTATGCTAAATTAGTAACGATAGGAATTCTAGGAATAAGTACAATACTAATCAATTTGATGTAATTTTATTACTCACACAATTTAACACAGAATAATTGTAATAAAAATACAAAAATATAATATACTTTAGCCAAGCAAACAAATAATAAGTTTGCAGAAGTATCGATGAAATACTTCTAACATTCTCCCTTTAAAAAAATAATAATATAAAAAAGTAAAGAGCGTAGGCTCTTTACTTTTTTGTGTTATAATACCTCTATGTTTTGAAAGAGAGGTTATTATGCATTTTAAAAAATTTATATCATTTTATAAACCATATCTAGGATTACTATTTAAAGACTTATTTTGTGCGATGTTAGCAGCATTTATTTCTTTAATCTTTCCACTAATCATTAGATATATCACAAATACAGTATTAGTATTAGATACAACAGTTGAATTTAATATAATTGTTTATTTGGGATGTTTTATGATTGTTTTGATTATTATAGAATATTTTTGTAATTACTATATCGCATACAAAGGACATATTATGGGAGCATATATTGAAGCTGATATGCGAAATGAATTATTTCAACATTATCAAAAGTTAAGCTTCAACTTTTATGATAATCAAAAAGTTGGGCAATTAATGACAAGGTTAACTAATGATTTATTCTCATTAACGGAACTGTGTCATCATGGTCCTGAAGATTTAATCATATCGACTATAAAAATTGCAGGAGCCTTTATTATATTAATGACAATTAACGTTCCACTAACATTAATTATTTTTGCTATATTACCTATCATGGGAATATTCAGCTGGTACTACAATCGTCAAATGAGAAAAGCATTTAGAGCCAATAAGAAAAAAATTGGTGATATAAACGCAAGAATAGAAGACAGTTTATCAGGAATCAGAGTAGTTAAAAGTTTTGCTAATGAAAATCAAGAATTACATAGATTTAAAAAAGAAAATAAGTTATGGATTGAAACGAAAAGGAACTCTTATCAAAAAATGGGACGTTTTCATTCTGGTTTATCAGCTTTCATCTCATTCATAACAGTAATTATAGTAGTAGTTGGATCACTATTATTAAATGATGGATCTTTAAACGCAGGAGATATTATTGCTTTTTTACTCTACATAGGTAATTTAACAGAACCTATTAAAAAACTAATAAACTTTACTGAAAGCTTTCAAGAAGGAATCAGCGGATTCGAAAGATACATGGAACTGTTGACTATTCAACCAGATATAAAAGATAGTAAAGCTGCGATTAACCTAGATAGTATATACGGAGATGTTACATTTGAAAATGTAAGCTTTAGATATAACAAAAATCTTCCACCGGTACTCGAGCATTTAAATTTAGAAGTAAAGGCAGGAGAATATATTGCTTTAGTAGGACAAAGTGGGGCTGGTAAAACAACATTATGCTCACTAATTCCAAGGTTTTATGAAATAAATGAAGGATCAATTTGTATTGATAATAAAAATATAAAAGATATCACACTTCAAAGTTTACGAGAAAATATAGGAATTGTTCAACAAGATGTATATTTGTTTGCTGGCACAATTTTAGAAAATATCGCATATGGTAATTTAAATGCGAGTGAAGTTGAAATCATTGAAGCAAGTAAAAAAGCAAATGCACACAACTTTATTTTAGGGTTAGAAGATGGTTACTTAACAGATATCGGACAACGAGGTGTCAAATTAAGTGGTGGTCAAAAACAACGGATTTCAATCGCTAGAGTATTCCTGAAAAATCCTAAAATTTTAATTTTTGATGAAGCTACCAGTGCATTAGATAACGAAAGTGAAAAAGTTGTACAAGAATCGTTGGAAACACTGGCAAAAAATCGTACAACATTCGTTATTGCACATCGCTTATCTACGATAAAAAATGCAGAGCGAATTATTGTCTTAGCAGAAGATGGTATTGTAGAAAGTGGAACCCACGAGCAATTACTTGATTTGCATCAACAATACGCAAAGCTTTACCAAATGCAATTTAAATAGGCACTTATTCTTATTACTCTCATATGATAGGTTAGTAATAGGAAAGAGGTAGATATATGAATTTTTTATTAATTTTAAGTGTTCCTTTTATTTGTACTATGATAGGAGCATCTACTGTATTCTTTTTTAATAATAAAATTTCGCACGGGATGACTAGTTCTTTTTTATCTCTAGCAGCGGGAATCATGGTAAGTTCATCCATATTTTCACTATTACTTCCAGCGTTTGATGCGGCCGAGGTAAGTAGTGTCTATCCAGCAATCATTGTGAGCATAAGTTTTATTCTAGGAGGTGTATTTTTATATAGTATAGACTTCTTAGATCGTATTTTAAATCGTAAAATGATAAACAAAGAAGATGCCGAGAAGAAAAAATCTCTACTTATTTTTGCGATGATACTTCATAATATACCAGAAGGAATGGCGGTGGGATTGATGTGTGGCGTTGCATTACAAACAAATAGTTTAGCATTAATTAATGCATCACTAGCATTAGCGATTGGGATAGGAATCCAAAACATACCAGAAGGTGCAGCAATTGCACTACCATTAAGAGCTAAGGGTATGAGTAAAGGGAAATCGTTTTGTTATGGGGCATTATCAGGTGTTATAGAGCCAATCTCTGCTTGCCTTGCAATAATGTTTGTTAACTATATACAAGGCGCTATGCCCTTTCTACTGGCGTTCTCTGCTGGATGCATGATTTATGTAGTATTAGAGGAGTTGGTTCCTAAAGCTAAATTAGGATCGAATGCTAAATACGCAAGTCTGGTTTTCTTGATTGGATTTACAATCATGATGTTTTTGGATACAACTTTAGGATAGACGATGTACATCGTCTATTTTTATGTTAAAATGAAGGAGGTGATAACATGAAAACAGAGTTAAGAAGAATGGCAATACTACAAGAAATAAAGCAAGCACAAGAGTCAATTAGTGCGACTAAATTAGCAGGATTATTTAATGTGAGTCGACAATCAATTGCACAAGATATAGCGATATTAAAGGCTCGTAAAGAACCTATAATCGCAACTCCTAAAGGTTATGTGTTTCAAAATGATGATAAAGTAAGATTTATTATTACTTGTAAGCATACGAATGAACATACAAAAAGTGAATTAAATTGCATTGTTGATTTCGGAGGTACAATTGAAAACGTAATTGTAAAACATCCTATTTATGGAGAATTATCCGCACCATTAAATATTTCTAGCAGATATGATGTGAATATATTTATTGAAAAATCAGAGAGATATCAAGCAAGTAGTCTAAGTGACTTAAATGAAGGAATACATATGCATACGATTAACTGTGAAACAAAAACACAATCAGAAGCTATATTAGCTATGTTAAAGGAAAAAAAATACCTATATGATAATTAGTCATTGACTATTGTATAGGTATTTTATATAATTATATATGTGTAACGACAGGTGTCGTTACACATATAGGGGGAAGTTATGAGAAATAATAAAGTTTATAAAATTACAATTAGTGCGCTTTTATGTGCTATCGGTATTTTAATACCTATGGTATCTCCATTTAAAATAATTATCGAACCGGCTTCGTTTACACTTGCTAGTCATGTAGCTATAATAATAGCCATGTTTATTAGTCCAGGCGTTGCAGCATCGGTAGCATTAATTACATCGTTTGGATTTCTATTAGGGGGATTTCCAATTACAGTAGTATTAAGAGCTTTATCACATATTATCTTTGCATACCTTGGGGCAATCTATTTACAAAAACATAAAACACAGTTTACAAGTATGATGAATACGGTACTGTTTATTAGCATGATAGGAGTAGTTCATGCAATTATGGAGGTTATATTTGTATTGCCATTCTACGTCGGTGGAAATAATGATATCATTTATTCATTATTTGTTTTAGTAGGAGTTGGTACATTTATTCATAGTTGTATAGATTTCATAATAGCCATTGGAATATTCAAGATACTATTAAAAAGTGAAAGCATAAAAAAAATATGTACAATCAAACAAGTATAAAAGGAGCCTAGCTCCTTTTTTTTGTATTCAAAGTAGTAATAAAAGTGTATAATGAAGACGAGTATACAGGAGGAAATTATGAATAAAAAATGGGAAACTAAATATCTAGAAGAATATGGAACTAGATTTACTAGAAAGCAAAAAATAGATTTTGCTAATGAAATAACTAAGGATTTCGAATCATTAGGTTGTAAAACGTATATACAAGATTTGAAACTTAAAGTTAGTAAGGTACAAAATATATTAATAGGAAATTTTAAAATGGCGAAGACTATCATCATAGTACCCTATGATACACAGTCTAAGATTTTATTTCCTAACTATAAGACATATCCTCAAGATGGGGTAAAATCAATGAGTAAAAACTTTTTACCAGTTTATACACCAATGATTATCTCTTATCTTTTGTTATTGGCAATCATATATGGACTTCCTAAGGTATTCGATGTAACCGCTGGAACTACTTCTGTGATTACCCTAGTCTACTTCATTCTTTTAATGATTCTTATTTTTAGAGGATTTTCTAATAAAAATAATACAACTAATAATAATCTATCAACAGTATTGGCATTAGATTTTATGGAATCATTACCTCTTCATAAAAGAAAAGAAGTAGCGATTATATTTACAGATAAAAATAACAATAAAATGACTGGGTCTAAAGTGTTACTTAAATATATGGAAGGAATTAAAAAGAATACAAATATGATTTGCTTATATTGCATAGGTCAAGAAGACAGCGTTTCTATAGTGTATCAAAAAGGAATGAAAAAGAATGCTCAAAGTTTAAGTAAAAAATGTGATCATAAACATCAAATTAAAATGATTGAATCAGAAAAAAGTGTACAGTTACCAATTCATAATTTAACGCAATCAATAATGATTAGCTCTGGAAAAATAGATAATGAACTACTAAGTGTAAGCAACACTCGAAGTTCTAAAGATAGTGTATATGATGAACAAATATATAATGCAGTGAAGGAGATGCTGGTGAAACATCTTGGATAGGAGTAAGCATGATTAAAAAAATAATTAATATTGCATCAAATAAATTTTTCATTATTGGAGTTTTAATATGCATACAGTTATTAATGTTTATCATCCCTACGTTTATATTGACAGGAGCAAGTATATATTTTAATATGCTATTTCTATTGTGTGCCTTAGGAACTGCATTATTTATCGGGTATTCATCTATGAATCCTGACTATAAGTTAACATGGATAATTTTATTGTTAATTAGTCCAATATTTGGATTCTTAATGTTTGTATTATTTGGAGCTAAACAAGTTCCTAAAGCATTGAGAGTAAGAGATGTAGCTTTACAAAAAAGTATGAAACGTTATTTAGAAAAAGATACAGAGATAGGGAAGGAAATCCAAACTGCTGATCCGATTGCATTTAAGCAGTCTACGTATATTTCAAATATTAGTGAATTTCCTGTCTATAAGAAAACTAAAACAACCTATTTTGCATTAGGTGAAGATCAGTTTGAATCAATGAAGATACAATTAAAAAAAGCTAATAGGTTTATTTTTATGGAGTTCTTTATCATTGATAAAGGGGTTATGTGGAATGAAATCTTAAATATACTAAAAGAGAAGGTAGACCAAGGTGTAGATGTTCGTCTACTGTATGATGATTTTGGATGTATTTCAAAATTGGATCCTGATTATGATAAAGAATTAAACAAAATGGGAATACGAACAAAAGTATTCAATCCCATCAAACCGAAATTAGCAATTCAAATGAATAATAGAGATCATAGAAAAATAGTTGTAGTGGATGGTAAAATCGCGATGACAGGTGGAATTAATTTAGCAGATGAATATATAAACAAGAAAGTTAGATTTGGACACTGGAAAGACAGTGGATGTTTAATTGAAGGTCCAGCAACTTGGAGTTTCACCTTAATGTTTCTTCAGTTTTGGAACTATGATGAACCATTAGGAAAAAAAGATGATTATGAATTGTATCGTATGCCAAGTGAGTATTTTAAAAACAATGAAGATGATGGATACGTTCAACCATTCTCTGACTCACCAACTGATGATGAGAATGTAGGAGAATTCACACATATTAATATTATAAATAGTGCATTAAACTATATATACATATCAACTCCATATTTAATACTTGATCAAGAAATGAAAACAAGTCTAATGCTTGCAGCGAAGAACGGTGTTGATGTAAGAATCTTGGTGCCTCATATTCCAGATAAGAAACTGGTATTTTCTTTAACTAGACATAACTATCAGGAACTTACTAAACATGGCGTAAGAGTATATGAATATACACCTGGATTTGTTCATTCAAAAACGTTTGTTTCAGATGATAAATATGCAATTGTAGGAACAACCAACATGGATTTTAGAAGCTATTATCTACATTATGAATGTGGTGTATGGTTCTATAATAGTTCGCTAATTATGGATATGAAAGAAGATTATATTAAAACATTAAAACAATCACACGAGGTAACTTATGATGACTGTAAAAATGTAAGAATCAGTGTAAGAATATTAAGGGCTTTTTTAAATTTATTGGCTCCGTTAATGTAGAGAAAGGGATTATAATGAAAAAAGTAGGATTAATATGTGAAGGTGGAGGTACTAAGGGTGCTTACACTTCAGGAGCGTTACAAGCGTTATTAGATAATGATGTATTATTACCATATGCAGTAGGAATCAGTGCAGGAGCAGAAAATTTATTACCATACGTATCTCGTCAAAGAAATCGTTTACGTGTTACCGGAGTAGAAAGCCCTTGTAATAAAGGAGCAGTTGGATGGCGACCATTCTTAAAGGAAAAATCGATATTTGGTATTGAAGAAACAATTCGATTTATTGAAGAAAGAGCACCACTTGATTATAAAACATTTTATGAAAGTTCAACACAATTAGATATTGGATTATATAATATGAATACAGGAGGAATCGAGTATTTTCCTAAGTCATATGTAACAAAAGATAAAGCCTTAATTAAAGCGGCTTGTGCATTAGCCATCTTAGTGAATCCATTTGAATTTAATGGTGGTTTATACATGGATGCTGGGTTAATTGATATGATACCTGTGGAACAAAGTATCCGTGCTGGGAATGAGAAGCACCTCTTTATTTCAACTAAAGAGGAAACGTATAGTCGAAAACCAGCACCTTCATGGCAACTTAAACTAGCTAATTTAAAATATAGAAAATATCCTAAGGTAGCTAATGAATTAAAAGTAAGACATTTGAATTATGAAAAACAGTGGAATATTATTAAAGAATTAAGAGACCAAGGAAATGCATTGGTATTAAGACCAAGTATGGATATGGGATTATCTAGATATACAACAGATAAAGAGAAGATAGGTCCTTGGTTTCAATTAGGGTATGATGATACTGTAGCTAGAATAGAAGAGATTAGAGCATTTATTAACTAGAATTATAGGATTAAACCGGACTTCTTTTTATTCATAAATAGAAGTTCGGCTTTTATTATAAATCCATTGAATATGAAGCACCACGGGTGTATAATTCATTGACAAGGATGAGTTTATGACCATCCGGCGTTATCAAAGAATAATTGTATCTATCATTAAATAGGGAGGATAATTATGGGGGCAAATAAAAAATCATATTTCGGGAGTAAACTATTTTTTAGACATGTAGTAATAGGTACGTATGTGTTAATTGTATTGACTCTGACACTAGTACTTGCTTATTTTATAAGAAAAACAATAGTTGCTCAAAATGCCTACGAAATACTGAATGAGAAGTATGAGAAGTTAGATAATGATAATCAAGATGTATTAGAACCTCCCACTGAGCTATCTTATCAAGGACAATATAAAGATTTATACACTCAATATCCTGCAACTTTTAATAGTACAGAGGAGAAAACATTATATTTAACCTTTGATGATGGACCATCACCTGTAACGCAACAAGTATTAACAACATTAGCTCAATACAATGTGAAAGCTACATTCTTTGTTATGGGTAGTCAGTTAGATTCAATAGAAAATCAAGCGATATTAAAACGAATCGTGAATGAAGGTCATACGGTAGGAATTCATACAACGAGTCATGATTATGGCATAATATATAATTCAGTTGATAGTTATTTAGCAGACTTCTATACAACGTGGAATGCTGTAAAAGAAATAAGCGGATATGAATGTACTATATTTAGATTTCCTGGTGGTAGTATCAATACCTATAATGCTAGTATATACCAACAAATCATTGCTGAGATGACACGACGAGGCTTCGTATACTTCGATTGGAATGTATCTTCTGAAGATGCAACCAAAAAAATAGTTAGTATACAAGAAATTGTGGATGGATCATTAACAGGATTAAGTAATCAAAGGGCATTTCTTTTGATGCATGATTCAGCAACAAAAGAAAATTCAGCATTGGCATTACCAACGATAATAGATACATATCTTGCAAATGGGTATGTAATAGAACCACTGAATAATGAAGTAAATCCAATTACATTTTCATATACACATTAAAAAAAGTAGAAGTTTATCCCATGAGGTGGGAAATACTTCTACTTTTTATATATTATTTTGTATTCACAATTTTATAGTAAGTTCTTGCAGTTAATGCATAAATAATACCGTAAATAGTAATGAATACAATAAGCGATGCAAACATAAAACTATAAAACATATTGGGATCAGATAACCCCATCATTGCTAATATCTTAATAATAATTGGACAAGCAACAACTACATGAATGGTTGCAACAATGACTGGGATAAAGAATATCATCAATATTTGACTAGAGATAGCTTTCTTTATTTCTCTCTTACTAAGTCCAACTTTTTGCATGATTTGATATCTTTCACGATCATCATGACCTTCATTAATTTGTTTATAATAAATAATTAAGACAATCATCATAATGAATAAGAATCCTAGGAAGCACCCTAGAAATAAGAGTGATCCATACATTTCAATAAGCATAACTTCTAATTCTTGTTTACTTGATATTAACGTTGAATTCACTTTTAAAGGAACATTGTCATTTTCTATATAATTAGTACGATTATTATTAGAATATATGATTTTTTCAGCATCAGATAAGGAGTTGTCTAAATTGTAAAATACATTGTATGTACTAAAGTATTCTGGTCCATTTGGATAGACAGCTTCAATTTTATTGTATGCTTCCGTATCTTTTACAACCACAAACAAAGTTTCGGTTGAGTTATGGAATTCATTAAAAATATACTTAGGCAGTTCCTCAATCTCTTTTTTAACTTTAAAATGGTTTTCCTGTATACTTAATGTATCAGTTTTTTTAGATTCACCACTATAATACACAGCCACCTCATCTTTTGCTAGCAGATATGGCACATCACTTATTTTTTTTAGTTCATCCATAGTAATTACGATAGCAAGAGTTTGTTCACTAAATTCATTTGTATAAACTACATTGAAATCATCAAAGGTTGCAGACTGCTTGCTGTATTCAAAGGTAATAAGATCTTGAATAAGCGCATCTTCTCTAAAGGAATCGTATACATCTGCAACAAGGAGATCAGGTTCCTCATTCGAATCATCGATTTGAAATGAAACTAAAGTATCAGTAACAACTCTATTGTTTATTTGAGCTTCCATATCCATATATAGGCAAAATGTAGTAGATATAGATACTAATATCATTGATGTAATGATACAAATATTCGCTAAACTTGCCGCATTTTGCTTCATTCGATAAATCATACTTGATATATTGATGAAGTGACTTGTTTGGTAATAAAACTTTTTATTACTTTTCATTAATTTTAAGATAGCTACACTAGTTCCCGTAAATAAGAAGTAGGTACCTATGATGACAAGTATTGCCGCAAGCATAAATACAGCTAATGCAGTCATAATATGTTTAACACTCAATGCCAAAAAGTATCCAATTCCAATGAATATAATTCCTAGTAGGGTTGTAACCCAATTAATTTTAGGTTCTTTTTCACCTACTTCACTACCTCTTAATAAATCAATAGGTTTTACCCGATACACTTGAAATATATTAACGATTAGGATGAGCAAATAAACAGCTGAAAATAATGCAATTGTATATTTCAAAGATATACTACTAATAAAAAAGTCGTATGAAGGTTCCATTTGAATTAATTTATATAAAACTAAGCTAATCAATTTTGATGAGACTACTGCTAATATTAATCCAATGAATAAATTAACAATGCTTACGAGTATATGCTCGATAGTCATTGTTTTTGCAATATGTTTCTTTTCCATTCCTAAGATATGAAATAGTCCTAACTCTTTTTTTCTTCTTTTAATTAAAAAACTATTCGCATATATAATGAATATTATTGAAAATATTCCAGTAATCACATAAGATAGTGTTAAAAACATACGAGTATTTGATTCTTGATCCATCTCTAGTGTTAAACTAAATGCATTGTACATAAGAATAATAAGTCCAATATTCACAATGATATAGGGAATATAGGTAAGTGAATTTTTTCGTATATTACTAAGGGCTAGAGAGGTATAAAAAGACTTATTCATACGTATTACCTTGTGTAGAAATACTGCTTAATGTATTTGAGATTGTATTGTATAATTCATCGTTATTCATACTTCCTCTATATAATTGATGGTATACTTCTCCGTCTTTAATAAATAAAATACGATTTGCCATCGATGCAGCTTTAATACTATGCGTTACCATTAAGATACACTGCCCAGCTTTGTTGATATCTTTAAATAAATTTAAGATTTGGTCACTAGATTTTGAATCTAAAGCACCGGTTGGTTCATCTGCCAATATAATATCAGGGTTTGATATTAACGCTCTTGCGATTGCGACACGTTGTTTTTGACCACCAGATATTTCATAAGGAAATTTATCTTGCAAGTGTGCAATATCCAAAGAGTTGAGCAGTGGTAATAAAGCTTCTTGCATTTTGTTTACACTCTTCTTTGCTAGAACTAGTGGTAATAAGACATTGTCTTTATTTGAAAACGTATTTAATAGATTAAAATCTTGGAATACGAATCCTAATTTTTCTCTACGAAAGGCAACGATATCGCGTTCACTAATACTTGTGATATTTGCTCCGTTTAATTTTATTTCACCACTTGTTGCGCTATCTAAGGTAGCTAATATATTTAATAACGTTGTTTTACCAGATCCTGATTCCCCCATAATGGCGACAAATTCATCCTTCTCCACTGAGAATGAGATATTTGTTAGGGCTTCTACTTTATTCGAATTAAATCTAGATGTATAGATCTTTTTAACGTTGTTTACTTCTAAAAATGACATATGATTTCTCCTTTTATCTTGTTGATAGTTAAAGTTTACCTTATATAGCTACCTGTTTCCTTAACTTTGGCTTACATAATAAACAATAACCTTACAATGTTGTAAGGTTATGATTTAATCTTTATATTGTATTTGGGTAGGCAACTCAATTATAACGATGGTTCCTTCATCAATCACTGAACGAATCGTAATGGGATAAGAAAGTTTATCTAATATTTTCTTACATAAGTATAATCCTAAACCAGAAGCTTTTTTATCGACTCTACCATTATATCCTGTAAATCCTTTTTCAAACACACGAGGTAAATCTTGTGGAAGTATTCCAATACCACTATCTTCTATGTATAATACGTGGTCTATCGCATAAAATTTAATGGTTCCCGTATTTGTATATTTTAATGCATTTGATAATAATTGTTCAATAACGAAACTTAACCATTTTTCATCGGTCGCAATTTCAATGTCTAAGTCATCTGTTTCGACACTAATTTTTTTATATATAAATTGCGATGAATACTTTTTAATACAATCATTGACTATATTTTCTAACTTATATTTATTAAAGGAAAAATCACTATTCATACTTTGAATTCTCAAATAGCCTAATACCACTTCCACATATCGTTCTATTTTGAATAGTTCTTGTTGAAGCACAAACCCTTGCTTATTGTTTTGTTGTTGCAAGACAAGTTGTAAGGCAGAGATAGGTGTTTTAATTTGGTGGACCCATAAGGTATAGAAATCTATCATTTCTTTTTCATTTAATTCATGTTTCTGTTCCTTGTTTTGCATCGATTGATATAGGTTTCGTATGCTTATAATATATTGTTGTTCAAGATAAGATGTGGAATCTTCTAACTCACTTATATTAATTAATTGATGCTTCATATATTCTAATTGTTTGCATGTACTCCTATATTTACGATAGTCTATCAATACAAATAGAATTAAGAGGATACTACTAATTACTAGAAAGTATAGTAGTATAAATTGATGCAATCCATATAAATAAAATAAAAATGATAATACGGCACTACAGATAACTAAATACAGAAAATAAAACAGTCTCTCTTTTACATAATTTATCATATTATTCCACCATGTATCCTAACCCTTTTTTGGTTGTGATAAAGGCATCTAATCCTATTTCTTGGAGTTTCTTACGTAATCGAGTGATATTTACTGTCAATGTATTATCATCGATAAATTCATTACTTTGCCACAATTGCATCATGATTTGATCTCTAGATACAATGCTTCCATTATTTTCTACTAATATTTGGATAATCTTACTTTCATTCTTTGTTAGATCAGTTCTCTGGCTTTGATAAGTTAAACTTGCATCATTTAAATTTAATATCACTTTTTTGTGTGTTAATAAATGAGTTTGTTCATTAAAAGAATACGTTCTTCTTAGTAAGGCATTCACCTTAGCCACTAATACATTTAAATCAAAAGGTTTCGCAATAAAGTCATCAGCACCGATATTCATCGCCATTACCACATTTAAATCTTCACTCGTTGAAGAAATAAAGATAATGGGTACTTTAGATGAATTTCTTATTTCACTACACCAGTGATAACCACTAGCGAAGGGTAAGTTAATATCTAATAATACGAGTTGAGGTTCGTACTGAATGAAGGGTGTCATGATATCTTTATAGTCTTGGATACAAAGCACTTCATGTCCCCATTTTTTTAGTTGTATTGCCATTGCGTTCGCAATTTGTAAGTCATCTTCGACGATTAAAATTTTGTACATAATTAACTCCTTATTTAGTATAGTGTATCATATTTGTAGAAAGTTACCAATATTCAAAAAAGATATGCAAGCAGTACGCTTACATATCTTTTACTCATTTATCTTTTTGTATATACGAGATCTACAATTCCATTGTATTGGCGAGAAGACTTTAATTCTAACTTAGTTTCTTTATCATGTGTATTAAATAGCTTCGTTCCTGTTCCTAAAATAGTTGGAATCATACTAATACAATACTCATCAATAAGGTTCAATGCATGATATTGATTAATGATAGAAGCACCACCACATAACCAAATATCTTTACCTTCGCAAAGTTGTAATTGTTGAGACAATTCTTCTATGCTTATATTAGTAAATGTGATATCTTCTTTATTTTCTAATGGACGATGCGTCAACACATAACTGTGCTTACCTTTATATGACCATTCTTCTGGAGATAATTCATTCACTATTTGATGATACGTAGTGTACCCTAAGATAACAGTATCAATCGTTTCAATAAAGGTAGGATAACTACCATTATCTTCAGGGTTACTATTATCACCAGATAACCATGAAACTGTATTATTGTTATCTGAAATATATCCATCAACACTCATTGCGATATACGCTATTGTTTTTCTCATGTAAGAATTCCTTTTATTTGCTTTGTTTCTCATATATAAGACGTAACCCTTTAAATGTTAAGTCAGCATCATATATATCAATCGAGCTTGTATGTTCAGAAATAATTCTTCCTAACCCACCAGTCGCAATAATCTTCAAGTCTTTCTTCGCTTCTTCTTTAAATTTATTTATAATATATTCTGTTTGTCCTACATATCCATAAAAGATACCAGCTTGCATTCCTTGTATTGTATTTGAACATAAAATATGTGGAGTAGGTTTGATCTCTACTTCAGGTAATTTCGCTGTTCCATTAGATAATGCTTGTGTTGTAATTTCCATTCCAGCACAAATACATCCACCTAAGTATTCTCCTTTAGCATTGATATATTCAAAGGTAGTAGCAGTACCAAAATCAATGACTAATATGTCTCCACCATAAACATAGTGTGCACCTACAGCATCAACGATACGATCGGCACCTACTTCTCTAGGATTGTCTATCTTAATTGATATCCCTGTTTTAATCCCAGGACCTACAATGATTGGTTCTTTGTGAATATATTTACGAATTGAATTGGTAAATGAATGCATTATTTTAGGAACAACACTAGATACGATGACATCTTTGATATCACTTGCTTCAATATTAGAGTTGTTTAAAAAGTTAATGATCATAAATCCGTATTCATCACTAGTACGTTTAAACCAAGTTGTTAACCGATAGTTAGCAACCAATTCTTCCTGCTTGTAAATTCCAATGGTAATATTCGTATTTCCTATATCTATTACTAATAACATATGTTCTCCTAACTATTGATTAAAGAATTCAAAATGATTGTTGATAATTCTTTTTTACTCATAATGTCATAATCTACTTTTCCTGTACTACTTAAGATAGATATAATATTTGTATCTACATTGAATCCTGCACCTGGTTTAGATACATCGTTCATCACTAGTATGTCGCAGTTCTTATCTTTATATTTATTTATAGCATGTAATAATACATTATTTGTTTCAGCTGCGAATCCACATATTTTTTGGGTAGTTTTACGTGATCCTAAGGTCTTCAAAATATCGATGTTCTTTTCTAATTCAATGGTTGTGAAGTTTGTGTTTTTATCTTTTTTGATCTTATGAACTTCTTTCTTTAGTGCTTTAAAGTCAGCAGGTGCTGCAGCGCTAATAAAGTAATCCGTAGTATCAAATACTTGATCACAGGCATCAAACATTTCTTTTGTTGTATGGACTGGTATCATATGTACTCCATAAGGAGCATCTAATTCACTAGGCCCACTAACGAGTGTTACATCAGCACCCATGTTACGTGCTGTTCTAGCTAGGGCATATCCCATTTTACCACTCGAGTAATTCGAAATATAACGAACCGGATCTAATTCTTCACGAGTAGGACCGGCACTAATACATACTTTTTTATTTAATAATGGTTTATCTATTGTTAATGCTTCTTCAAGTGCTTCTATAAGATGTGGGATTGTGGCTAATTTACCATCTCCAATATCTCCACAAGCAAGTAATCCACATTCACTATTTACAATCGACATTCCATATTGTTTACATTTGGCTATATTGTCTTTTGTGATTAGATTATTTAACATTTGTGTATTCATAGCAGGAGCAATTAGCTTTGGACAATGACTTGCCAAAAACGTAGTAGTCAGCATATCATCACAAATTCCATGAGCTACCTTCGCAATCACATTTGCAGTTGCTGGTGCAATAATAAATGCGCTTGCACGTTTCGCTAATGAAATATGCTCCACACTATAATCCACTTCACGATCAAATGTTTCCACATATGTTTTATGTTTCGTTAATGATGAGAAGGTTAATGGAGTTACAAATTGTGTTGCATTTTTACTCATGATGACTTCAACATCATATCCTTTTTTTAATAAATCAGAGACAAGTTGCACACTCTTATATGTTGCTATACTACTTGTAACTCCTACAATAATTGTTTGTTTCATAAGTACCCCTTATCTTCTAATTATCTTGGAAGCGATTTTACATACCGCTATACTAATTAATACACCTGCAATAGCTTCAGCAATTCCGTTAGTAGCAATTACTCCAAGCATAAAATAAAATATAGTATCATAGGCTACATGAATTGCTTGCGCATATTCATGAGCGAAAAATAAATATGCAAATCCCATGACTAATACAGTATTTGCTAGAGAGCCAATACATGCTGCCACACCAATGGCGATATCTTCTTTTTTAGTTTTATTAACTAAGAACGAGTAACATAAACCACTTAAGTACCCAATTAGTATTCTAGGAATAAATGAGATAATCAATGATTTATAGTTTCCACTAATTCCTCCTATTTCATAAAAGGGAGAAAATAAGAATGAGGTAGCCACAGGTGCTATCGTATTTTTAATAACACTTAGCAAACCGAATGTAAATCCAACGATAGCTCCATCTTTCTTACCTAATAAAATACCTGCGATAATCACAGGTATGTGTAGTGTTGTTACGTTAATAAAGCCTAATGGAATAAATCCTAGAAAGGGAAGGGTAGCAATCACTATTTCAATCGCAATAAAAAGCGATAGGTATGATAACCTTTTTGTTTTCTTATTCATTTGTTTCTCCTACTGTCGCTCATACTGATGCAACGTATCTACATATCGTTTAATAGAAAGAAAACACACGGGATAGTAAATGGATAACTCTCACTTCTATCTGTGTAACCAATCTTAACCAATCGTAGTATCAATTCTACTATTTATATACTTGAGATTACTGATGTACAAATTCTTCAATTTGATGAAATAAACTGTGATCTATTTCGATATCCAATAATGTTCCTAGTTCTTGATAATCAGTTGCGATAATATTCGCATGTTCATTTAAGAAAGAGACAACACTTCCTTTTTCATAAGGAATAAATACTTGTGTCGTAATTGCTTTAAATAATATAGCATCAATCTTATCAAACATCATTTCAATACTTTGATCATCTTTAGATGAAATATATAAATCGCCTTCTACACAAGTAGGGAATGCGATATCCGTTAAATCACACTTGTTATAAACATTAATCATAGGAACTTCATCTGCACCTATTTCTTTTAGTGTTTCTAGCGTTACTTCTCTTTGTTTTACATGTTCAGGATTCGATACATCCATGATATGAAGTAATAAATCTGCTTGCACTACTTCTTCCAGGGTTGATTGAAACGCTTGAATTAATGAATGCGGTAAGTCCGATACGAAACCTACTGTATCAGATAATACGAACGATCTTGCATTCTTAAGGGTTACGTTTCTTGTATTTGTCGTAAGTGTCGCAAACAGCATGTTTTCTTCAAATACTTTTTTATCTTCTTTTTCTTGTAGATGCATTACTTGATTCATCGTACTTGATTTACCCGCATTTGTATATCCGACTAAAGCAACGCTCTTAACGTCTTTCTTTTGTCTTTGTTTACGTTGGGTTTCTCTTGTTTTTTGAACATCTTTTAACTCTTTAGTTAAAGAATCGATACGATTCGTAATATGTCTTCCATCTAGATCAATTTTCTTTTCTCCAGTACCTTTATTCATCAATCCACCACCTTGTTTATCCATGGCTTCATAAGTACCTCTAAGACGTGGCAATTTGTAACGCAGTTTCGCTATTTCAACTTGTAGTCTTGCTTCTCTAGTTTTAGCACGTATATCAAAAATACGTAAAATTAAACTCGTTTTATCAATAACACTAATTTCTAGAATTTCTTCTATATTACGTAATTGAGCTGGAGCTAATTCAGCATCAAAAATAACAGTATCTACTTCTGATGTTTCATCTTCTAAAATTTCTTTTATTTCTTCTAATTTACCACTATTTATGTACGTTCTTTTATGGAACGAATTTAAGTTTTGAGTAATTGTTTGAACAATTTCAATCTCGCAAGCATCCGCTAAATTGATCATTTCTGCTATCTTTTCTTTGAAATCTGATTCTTTTCCTATACATACACCTATTAATATTGCTTTCATAATTTATCACCATAGTTATTATACCAAAAAAACGCGTTGATTACTCGCATTATTATCGTTGTATTTTAACCTATTGAGATGTTTGTAATGTAAATTTATAAGAAAATAGTACTACCAATTTAAACAGTTTAATTATACAATGAACTAGCGAGGTAACAAATGAATAAAAACAATGAGAATTATGATAAATATGTTCGCATAATACATAAGGAATTAGTCCCAGCATTGGGGTGTACAGAACCGATTGCGATTGCATATATTGGAAGCTATGCAAAAGATATATTAGGAGCAATTCCTGAAAAGATAGAACTTTTTATTAGTGGAAATATCCTAAAGAATGTGAAAAGTGTTATTGTTCCAAATACAAATCAAATGAGAGGAATCAAAGCAGCTTGTGTTGCTGGTGTTTTGTGTGGAGATGCATCTAAAAAATTAGAAGTAATCGCAGATGCACAAGAAGATAAAATACCTCAAATTAAAGAGTATATTGATACCCATGAAATCAGTGTTAACTTATCAAATAATCCCTGTATCTTTGATATCGAAATTAAGGTATATGCAGGAGAAGATATGGTTCATGTAAGGGTAAGCGAATTCCATACGAATATTATATATGCGGCTAAAAATGATAAGGTATTAATAAAAAAAGAGTTATCTTCTTTAGAACTACACCAACAAACATTGATGAGTATAGAAGAAATAGTTGAGTTTGTTGAAAGTGTAGACCTTCAAGATGTGAAGATCCCGTTAAAAATGCAAATCGAATATAATATGAAAATTGCACAAGAGGGAATAGATGCTTCTTATGGAGCTAATATAGGTAGTGTGTTACTAAGTAGTTATGGTGATGATATTCACATTCGAGCAAAAGCATATGCAGCTGCTGGAAGTGATGCAAGAATGAATGGATGTGAATTACCTGTCGTTATTTGTTCAGGTAGTGGAAACCAAGGAATCACTGCTTCTATACCAGTAATCATGTATGCCAAACATTTAAAAGTGGAGGAAGATATATTATATCGTGCCTTATTGTTATCTAATTTAGTTACGATTCATATTAAAAGTGGAGTAGGAAGATTAAGTGCTTTTTGTGGTGTCGTTTGTGCAGGAGCTGGATGTGGTGCAGGAATTGCATATTTACATCAGCCAATACTAGATGCAATTTCACATACAATAGTGAATGCATTAGGTATCTCTTCAGGGCTTATTTGTGATGGTGCAAAAGCTTCATGTGCAGCCAAAATTGCGATGAGTGTAGAAGCTGGTATGTTAGGATTCCATATGTATCAAAACAATCAAGAATTTAAAGATGGAGAAGGTCTAATAAAAAAAGGTGTCGAGAACACCATTAAAAATATTAGTCAATTAGCAAGTGTAGGAATGAAAGAAACAGACAAAGAAATTATATCTATGATGCTTTAAGAAGTAGCGAACGCTACTTCTTTTTTATACTTATATACTTGTCTTCAAGTGTTGTGAATTTATATATGAAATAAATTACACTAAATACATAGCCTAATATACTAATGATAATCGCAGGGTGATTTTGACCAGCTAAGAAGGGAAACCCTAAAAGAAAAAATATCACTCCCGTAGTTAAAATTAAATTAGCTGACTCATTATTATATTCGCTCACTTTTTCAACATAAGCAAAAGAAGGAGAACTAGCCCTTCCACGAGTTTGGTTTTTAGATCTTTTCAAATATAAACCATATAATATGATACATACGGCGACGCAACTATGAATTAAAAATCCGATACTATTAACGAACATGTCCATGAGGTACCTCTTTTTATTATATTAACATAAAAAAAGACTCATAAGAAGAGTCTGTTAATCTAAAATCATTTTATCACTAAATTCTTGAACACTTAAAGTTGCATATAGTTTCATTACATCTTCAACGCTCATTTTCTTTTTATCTTCATCATTAATATCCATAACAATTTTACCTTCACTCATCACAATCATACGATTTCCATAGGCTAAAGCATGTTTGATATTGTGGGTAATCATAAAGGTAGTCGTATTGTTCTTTTTAATTATCTTATTTGTGATGTCCATCACTTTCGCAGCTGTTTTAGGATCTAAGGCTGCAGTATGTTCATCTAATAATAAAAGAGTAGGAGGAATAATAGTGGCCATTAATAAGGTAAGGGCTTGTCGTTGTCCTCCACTTAATAATCCCACTTTAGATTTCATGCGCTCTTCTAATCCAAGTTCTAATAAAGATAATTTACTTTTAAATAGTTCTTTTTCTTCTTTGCTTATTTTCACTTTTAAGAAACGAGTATAAAAGTTTTGGGTTAAGTTTCCTCTGCGATATGCCAATTCTAAATTTTCTTCAATACTCATATTAGGAGCAGTCCCCTTTAAAGGGTCTTGAAATAATCTTCCAATATGTTGAGCTCTTTTGTGTTCTTTTAAAGTATGGATAGCAGAGCCATTTAAATCAATGCTTCCTTCATCATTTTGATAGGATCCACTGATACAATTTAATAAGGTAGATTTACCTGCACCATTACTACCGATAATAGTAACGAAGTCTCCTTCGTTTAGGTGTAGGCTTAAATTATTTAATGCTTTTTTATCATTTGCGGTTTGCTTATTGAATGTAATACTTAAGTTTTTAATTTCTAACATGATTACGTTCTCCTTTTAATAAACATTAATTTTAATGTCGGTAATGAGATAGTGATGGCTACTAAACTAGCAGATAGTAATTTCCAATCTGTTGCACTCATACCCAAAGATAGGGCAAAAGATAATAGTAATCGATAAATAATTGCTCCTAATACAAGAGAAATAAAACTATTGAATAAGTTTCTTTTGCCAAAAATTGTTTCTCCAATAATAATTCCAGTTAAACCTACAACCATCATTCCTATTCCTGCTGATATATCATAAAATAGTTGGTATTGAGTAAAGATAGAGGCACATAAGGCAACGAAGGCATTTGCTAAACCTAAGGCAGCAATTTTCATTGTATCAGAATTGATAGAAGATGCTCTTACCATGTGTTCATTATCTCCGGTAGCTCGTATTGCTAATCCAGTTTGGGTTTTGAAAAACAATAATAATACTAATGATAGTATAGAAACTAACATGAATGCTAATAGTAGTTTGTAGTAATCGGTGTGGATAAGATCGGAAGAGCGTCGTGTAGGGAAAGAGTGTGCC
>CAMQRS010000022.1 GCA_947036815.1 uncultured Erysipelotrichaceae bacterium | reverse complement strand
TACACATAGAGGCACACTCTTTCCCTACACGACGCTCTTCCGATCTAAAACAAACCCGCTTTGCTTCTTTCATCTACACTCATACGTAATACATCTTTTCCATCAAATGTAATACTACCTTGTGTAATGACAAACTTAGGATTCCCCATAATAGCAGCTAATAAGGTACTTTTACCATTTCCATTTGGCCCCATTAATGCATGAATTTCATTTTCATTAATCGTTAAATCTATTCCTTTTAATATTTCTTTATCTTCTACTTTAACATGTAAGTTTTCAATAATTATTGTTGACATAATATACTCCTTTTCATTCCTTATATAGTGTACCAAATTTGATATGATTTAACAATTAAAACGATTATTAAAAATATAGATTTCACATGCATTTCAGGTGTATTTACAATAATTAACTAGCATTTCAGTCATTTATACATTATAATTATATAGGCAAACAGGAGGTTTTTATGAAAAAAACAATAGCAGGAATACTGAAGCAATTTTGGTTCGTTATTTTAGTTGGTCTTATATTCATAAGTTTTTCAGTATATTATGCGTGGGATACTAATAAAGATAGAATTCCATCTAAATCGAGTGATGGTAAAGATGTAATCTTCTCGACAGATGGATACAATTACTTCGCAGATGAATACTATGATGCGATCTATAATAATGAGACTGAGGAATCAAAAGATGGGATAGGTGCTATTTATACCTTATTCCAAAACTCTGTATTATCTCAAAGCATTGAAACGACAGATGAAATGAAAGAAAACGCTGCGTATTCAACGGAACAATATATGGCTTATTATGCAGATACATACGGTCCCGAATATGCGCAATCAATTATTGAAAGTCAATTGAAACAAGCTGGATATTCTGACTTTGAAGATTTCGAATTATTATTAATCAATCAAGAAAAATATATGCAATTATTATATGATTACGTCTTAGCAAATGAGGATGTATATACACAATTATTTGAAACTGAAGAACCTAGATTAGTTTCTCAAATATACGTAGGAATTGATGACATGGATGCGATTACTGAAGAAGAACAAAAATTAATGAATGATATCGACGCTGCTTTAGCAGATGGTGATGAATTTTCTAAAGTAGCTCAATTATACTCTACTGATACTTCAACAGTTGGCGGTTCGTTAGGAATCGTGTTAAAATCATCAGCATTTGATGAAGCTGTACTAACAGAAGCATATGCATTAGATATGGATGAAACAAGTACTTCATGGATTAAAACAGAAGAAGGTTTCTATAAATTACGTGTAGACGAAACAGATAAAGAAGTAATTTTAAAAAGCGAAACTGTTGTTTCAGATGTAGCTGCAGCTGCTGTTACAATGAACGAAAACATATTCAACATTGCATTATGGGACGCTGCTAATGTATTAGGTTTAAAAATGGATGAAGCAATGGAAAAAGACTTATTAACTTTTATGGATATTAAGGAGGATGCTGAATAATGAAAAAAATAATTCCTTTACTTACAATCTCAGGATTATTAATCCTAAGTGGTTGTAGCAATGGTAATACAAGCATTGATAACAAGAAGGATGTTCTATTAACTGTTGGTGATGAAGAAATCACACATGGTGAAGTATTCGATGTATTAAAAATGAATGGAAATGTAGACCCTATTATTGCTGCATTAAACAAACAAGTTGTTGAGATTGCAGTACCGGTAACTAAAGAACTTGAAAAACAAGCTGACAAAGCACTAGCAGAAGCCAAAGAGACTGTTGGTGACGGTGATGCTTGGACTACTTTCTTAAGTGATGGTGGATTCAAAGATGAAGTCGATTTTTATGAAAATGAAATACTATTTAAAATTAGAGAAGGTTTAATTACTACTAGTTATATTAATGAAAACTTAGAAGATATGCTCGTTGAATATACACCTACTCAGCTACAAATTATCGCAATCGATAACGAAGAGTCTGCAACTGAAGCTTTTAACAAATTAGAAGAAGGTACTGACTTTGATGATTTAAAATCATATGATAACGTTGAAACGAATGATCCAAGCACAAGAATTGTCTTACAACCTGAGTTATCAAAAGCGACATGGGATGCAATTGATAAAACCGAAAACGGAGAAACAATTTCAATAGTTGGAAATGATGCAACATTAGAAACATACTACCTTGTTAAAGTAATTGAAAAAGATAGTAGTGTATTTGAATCAGAAGTAGTAAGTGTAATTGCTGAGTCTACTGCTACTAATGGCGAAGCATTAACAATGGCTCAAGAAGCACTTCACCGCTACTTAACTTTAGTAGATTATAAAATTCATGATGCATCTATTTATTCTTTCTTATTAGGAACGAATCCAGCATACACAAGAGACTAATTCTATGTGTGTATTCTGTGATATTAGAGATGGTATAATTCCTTCATACAAATTATATGAAGATGAGTATGTATTTGTGATATTAGATATCTCACAAGTTACTAAAGGTCATAGTTTAGTTATTGTGAAAGAACACACTGCAAGTTTATTAACTTGCGATGATACTTCGTTGACTAGAGCTATTCTAGTAGCGAAACAATTAGGAAATCACCTAATGAATTCATTGAATTGTCAAGGCATGAACGTTCTTAGTAATATTAACGAAGTTGCTGGACAATGTGTAGATCATCTACACATTCATTTAATTCCTAGATACTCTAAGGATGATGCATGCGTAATACAGTTTAAAGAAAGTGAAATCAATGATTTAGCAGCTATTCTTAAGCAGGTTACATTCATTAAATAAACAAAAGGAAGTATAAACCAGTTATTGGTTTATACTTCCTTTTTATTGTTCAAACATATTATTAATCTCCAAATGATTTAATTAAATGTTTGATTATAATATAAATCTTGAATAATGTAGGTATGAAAACAGTTATGTTTTCATACCTACATTACATCTTATTGTGTAATAAACTCTACTACACCGATCCTATTATTTAAAAAACAGATCTGAGAGGTTATATGAATTTAAAATTTCAAACATAATTGAAGGTTTGTTTATCCACTCGTTAGAGTCTTTACTCCAACTATATGTTCCAGAAAGTAAATTACCCCATGTACTATCTTTTGCAAGAATTAAGATAGATGTCATATCTGTACCCATTAAATCTCCATTACCTGTTAAGGTACCTGTATTCGTAAGTGTTGTCATAGTACCTTCACCAATACATAATATTCCATCATTAGTGAAATCACCATGATTTATGAATGAATCATAAAAGTATAAGTTACTCGTATTCGTGAATTTAGCTCCTACAGAGTTAGTTAACTTATTCATTGCATAAATTGTTCCGTCATTGGTGAAATCACCATCATTAGTGATTTCACCAAAGCAATTTAAAGTTCCATTATTTACGAAACTACCAGTTTCAGTATTATTAAAGTCTTTACTAATAGTGATAGTTCCATTATTAGTGTAATTACCATTGTTTGTTAAACTTTTATAACCAACAATTGTTCCATTGTTAATAATAGTATTACTAGTCTTAATTGTTGTAGCATTATACAGTTCAAAGGTTGCATTCTCTGGAATAGTTAGAGAACTATCCTCATCAAATGTCAGTGAGTTACCGATCGTATAAAAATAATTATTTTTTACGACAAAATCATTCGTTATATTCAAATTATTTCCATATATCTGTAATATATCCGTATCAGATAGTCCGATAATATTCTCTTCGTTCCCTAAATTACAACCTGCTACATATTCGTAGCTTTTTCCTTTAATATTATTAGTATTCCCAGCTCCATATGTCAAGGAACCTTCATTTACATATACCACATATACTCTATATTGATTATTTGGTGATAATATTTCAGTAAATGTATTATTTAATGTTACGTCAGCATTAGCTCCTGATAAATCGTAAGCTCTACCACAACCTGTCGTAGGTCCAACTATGTTTACAGCATCAAATGATGCTTTGGTATTTTTTATATCTATCACGCTTGCACCATACGAAGTATCTGAATTTCCACACAAGCTAGTAGTAGCTACTTCAATGTTAATATTTTTAACATTAGCATTAGACGTAATAATTAATCCAGCATTTAGTGTATGCCCATTTCCATCAATATTTATTTTTTTATTTATAGTAGGTGCAACTATTAAATCAGTAATGTCTGCTTCAAGTGTAATCGTATCGCCATCCAATGCATCGCTTATAGCTTTATTAAGCTCAGCTCCTGTTGTTGCAGTGAGTTTTGGATTTGATGCAACGGTAAAACTTGTTTTGGGAACCACATTAAAGTCTTGGATTACGTTTGTTTCATAAATTGCAGTATACTCAAAATCTTTAACGTGAAGGTAATGTCCTTGAGCAATTGGATCTTTGCTTATCTTACCTAGACCATAAAATAATGTTCCATTCTCTAACACTCCTTTATCAGAAAATAGAAAATCTCCTATATGATTTTCCGAACTATTCATGGTTACTTTTGGATATACTCTACGACTTTTATCATTTCCATTATCCCATCCAGTATATTTAATACGACTAAGTAATTCAATTGTATAATGATTGTTTTCATCTTTAGTCATTATTGCTTGTGGATTCTGATTGGATTCATCACCTACAACTTCTATAGTCGCATTACCTACTGTAATTGGATTTTTTGCAATAGGAGTTTCATATGTAAGATTAGCTGTAGAATATCCTGTTGCAGAAATTTCTAATGCTAATGTTCCCGAATCTTCTGCTGATATCATAAAAAATGGTTTTAATATTTTTAATTCTCCTGCTTTTTTATCCACAACAATTAGTTTCTGAGTTGTATGGATTGATTGTCCTATATCAAATTTAGCTTCTTTCTCTGTTACAATCATTTTTTCAAAACTAACATCAGTAATTTTGTTGACCCATTTTGAATTGAAAGCTGATAAATCATAAGTAATATACACATATTTTGAAACTAATGTATCTAATTGTTCTTGAGTATATTCTTTATCAGTTACTGTATTTGTAATTTTTTTATCTCTAATTTTATACTTATCAAATATATTTTCGTCAAACCCTGTGAAATCCAATTCGTTAAAGTCAACCACTGCTAATGTAGGTGGTGTAATTAACTCAGGATCTGGATCTGGCGTTGGATCTGGTGTTGGATCTGGTGTTGGATCTGGTGTTGGATCTGGCGTTGGATCTGGTGTTGGTTTCACTTCAGGATTTGGAGTTTTATCAATTACTGGTTTTTCATTGAATTCAAAAGATGGTGTTTCGAAAATCGTATTTCCTTCTGTTCCCCTTAAGATAGGTGTTTCTACAACTTCAAATGTATCTACTTTTGTATCCCCTATAATATTTGATAATTCATTAGTAACTACTAATCCAATTTTTCCATTCCCATTTACTAGAATAGTTGTTTCAGTTCCTATCGCATCAACTTTCACATCTTCTGCAATAGTAATAACTGAATTTTTCGCAGTTTTATTTACAACAATATTTTTAATATCTGCATTAATATTCATTTCTGTTTTTGATGAAATGTCTAATACTTCTACAAATGCATTTATTGTTAATAAGGTACCATCTGCTTTATCTCCTACTCTAACTTTTTTTACTTTCGCATCAATTATCATCGTTGTTTTAGCATTTGCTACTATATCAATAATTTTAGCATTTTTATCTGCTTTAATAACCGTATTGGCCGCATCATCATTAATATTAATAACGTCTGCTTCGCCACTTATCTCAACTGTAGCTTTTTCGTTTACTTCGATACTATTTGTTTTTGATTTTTTATCTAATACAATTCTTACATTTTTTTTATCAGCATTAATTTGATTAACTCCACTATTTTCAATATGGACAGAATTATTACCTCCACCTTGAATATTTAAGTCCCCATCAATAGTACATGCTCTCAAATAGACTGTACCTTCATTCACTGCTTTATCAATGGTAACATCCCCTTTGATTGTAGCATTTTCAAGATTCACTCCATCTGCTTTAATTATTACATTTTCATACGTAGTCTCTTCTGTATATGTACCTGATTCATCAAATACCATTAATGATGAATCACCTTGGTTTTTAAGTCCCCCAAGAAACATTATTAATACGATTGCAACCACTGCCACTACTAAGCCTGTAATCATTAATGTTTTGATTTTTATTGAGTTTCTACTTGCTTCATTATTTCCCATTTTTTCCCCTTTATAAATTAATATATATTAATTGTACTATACTTTTTAAGTTAAGTCTAATAATAATATGTCATTGCCTGTCGACTAAACAAAACTCATATCCTAATTGAATTTTACAACATAAACCGACTCCAGTATAATCTTATTCTTATTAAACTTCAAGCAAATTATATATATGTCTGCTATATACAAACAATAGCATAAAATGAAGTTCCCATTGTTATGAACATATCTTTAAACATTATATTTATTACCCTCCTTATCGCCAAATCAACTAATTATCCATATTTATTAAGTTACTATTTACTTGGTTGTTTACTACCATTGGTACTGTAGACTAGTAAATCTATTTGCTTATTCATTATAAAAAAAGATACAAAAATTGTTTTTGTATCTTTTTTTAGTATTCACTTTTTTTCTTAATTTGGTTTAATACCGGTTAAATTTTTCTTATATGCATCAAATTTATCTTTTTTGCATATTGTTTTTAATGGACATTCATCACATTGTGGATTTCTAGCTTTACAATGATATCTTCCGAAGAAGATGAATGTATGATGGGCATCATTCCATGTATCTCGAGGTAACTTACGCTTAAGTTTTATTTCTACTGTTTCTACAGTATCATTAAACTTAGCAAGTCCCAAACGCTTAGATACACGTTCTACATGTGTATCTACTGCAAATGCCGGAATATCAAACCATACTGATTGAACAACATTGGCTGTTTTTCTACCTACTCCATCTAAGGACATTAGGTGTTTTTTACTGCTTGGAACTTCTGAGTGAAAGTTTTGAACAAGAGAGGTTGATAATCCTTTTAACATTTTTGCTTTGTTGTGATATAACCCAATTGTTTTAATACAATTAGCTATATTATTCACATCAGCTTGCATCATTGTTTCTGGATCAGGGAATCTTTCAAATAAATGCGGTGTTATTTTATTTACAGCCTCATCAGTTGTTTGCGCACTTAGTACAACAGCTACAACTAATTCAAAAGCATTACTATGATAGAGAGCACATTGTGCATTTGGAAATAAGTCTTCCATCTCCTTTAATATCATGAGACTTCTCATAGTAATCACTCTCCTTTAATCTTGTTTACTCACTAATATTTTTTCTATGTATGAAAAATTCATTTTTTCATATGCTGAGGCATTTCTAAGCGCATGTAATATTAATTTATTATCATATCTTGTCATCCATTCGCTTATTAATTCTGTTTCTTTTTGAGAAAGAGTTCGCTTGAATTCTTGTTCAAAAATATTAAATAATGTCTGAAACTGTATTTTATCAATAGGTGTTGCATCTTCTTTTATATGAAATAAACCTTCTAAATTATAAATCATTCTTCGATCTTTAAATTCGACTTTTATATAGTTTTTTTGAATTAATTTATCAAATATTTCATCTATTTCAATATCTGTTTTCTTTAATTTAATCGCTATTGCATGAATATCACATACGCGATTAAATTCATTATAATAATCTATATATAAAATACATAACGTTTCTTCCAGAGTTAAATCAAGTTCATCTAATTTTTCTAGTATCCAATTTCTACGATTAAAAAATGTTTCATTATACAATTGCATTACTTTCCTCTTTCATATAAAATACTTCTTCTAAAGTATCATAATCTAACAATAAAATCTCATAATCTTTTTCTATATAATAAACTGCGTTGTCGTATCCATAACTTATCTGTATATCGACATTTTGCAATTCAGGATATGTATTCTGAATAAATTCTTCTACTTCCTTATATTGAAGTGATTCTTTATCTCTTGAAAGTAAGAGTTCACCTTTTTCATCATAAACGAATACCGCTTTATTTGTTTCTAAAGTATAGGTAACAAATGCAAATGCATTCCGATAGATACTATCTACTTTTTTATGATTTTCGCTTATCTTATCTTCTATTTTATTAGATTTTGCTTCATGTTTGAAGTATGGTCCACTAATAAAAACTCCTATTGATACCCAACATAACAATATAAAACTAAATACTAAAAATATACTTAGTGTTTTTGATTTAAATTCGTTTCTTGGTTGATACATAATGAGCTCCTTAGTTGTAGTTTTTTAATACTTCGTTCATCATTAGTCCGGCATTTACACTTGCTTTAGCAGCGAATACTGAGAAATCTAAGTTTGAGTTTTCTTTTGGTGCTATATCTGATAATGCTCTTATAATTAAACAGGGAATGTTGAAATCATTTGCTACATTAGCAATCGCTCCAGCTTCCATTTCTGCACATACACACGTAGGAAATAGTTTCTCTATACGATCTAACCCTTGATGTTTAGTAACAAATTGATCACCACTAGCAATGTCTCCAATATGATATGTTAATCCTAATGTTTGACATGCATTCATGCATAATTCATTTAATTTATAATCTGTAGTCGCAAGAATTCCTAATCCTTCTACTCCATCAATAGCAGACGTATCAAAATCATGTTGAATGACATGATTTGCGATAACTACATCTAATGGCTCTTGTTCCATACGTAATCCACCTGCTACACCTACATTAATAATTGCATTACACTGATATTGACTTAATACTAAAGTTGTTGCTTTACTCGCTTTCACTTTTCCAACACCTGCTAATGCGACAACACAACGTTGATTGTGTATCATTCCTTCATATACTTTTATTGAATGCATTTCTTTTTCGATTGTCTCGTTCATGTGAGTTAATATTGCATCAACTTCACACTCTAATGCAGCGATAATTCCAAACATACTAGTTCTCCTTCTTACAAATATAGAAGTATTTTTCACCTTCACAAATACCATCATTAACAAAATCAGTCATTACTTCAATTGAAAAATACGGACTTAATAGTTCTGTTATATATGTTGGTGTATATACTTTTTGAATATGTTGTTCTTGAGATACTCTTGCAGCCTCATCATAGAAGCAAAAATTATGATAAATACAATCATCTTCACTTATAATACTCCATGAATATTGATTCTCTTGAATGGTTCCTTCTTCGTAAAATTCTTCTCTGAACTCTTCTAAGCGATCCAAACTATGCATATCAAAAATAAATACCCCGCCATTATTTAATCGTTCATACACTTGAAAAATCATGTGTTTTAATTCTTCTTCTTTAGTTATATAGTTAATGCTGTCACACAGACATAGTATACTGTCGTATGTTTTGTTTACATGCATATTTGCCATATCCATTTGAAAAAAATTCACCTTTTGATCGGTGTCTTTTTCTCTCGCTTCTACAAGCATTTCTTCACTTAAATCACTTGCATCTATGGTATAACCAAGAGTTGCAAGCGCTAAGGTAATTTCCGCACTTCCACAAGCTAACTCTAGTAAAGACGAGCGTTTTGTATGAGTACAGATTAAATCTACCCATGCTTTTGTTGCTACATCATCTTTTACTAAATCATCATAAAATTTAGCTAGAATGTTATACATTATATTCGCTTTCTAGGCGTTCTAAATCTTTATATAAGCGTTCTAAGTTGTATACTTCTCTTTCTTCATCTAAAAAGATATGTACGATAACTTCATCAAGGTCTACTAATACCCATTTAGAGTTTGAATTTCCTTCTACTCTTACGTTGATTCCGTTCATTCTACATTCATCTTTTAAGTTTTGTGCAATAGCACTTACTTGTCTAAGATTACTCGCACTACATACAACTGCTCTATCGATAAACGGGTTTACTGTTGAAAAGTTATAGATAATTACATCTTCCCCTTTTGTCATTGAAATTGCTTTTGTTACATTTTCCATAATTGTTTCTAATTTATTCATTTTTATTTCTCCTTGTTGTAAAAAACAGTTTGTTGTTTATTTACTTCTTTATATCCTAAATATATATTTTGTTTACATAGTAAGGTACACGCTTGTGTATCATAGTCTCTTTGTGGATCTAATTTATCACTTACATACAATACCATTGCATACTTATTTTTACATTGTCCTAATACATGATTTTCTATTGCATACAAAATATCTTTATCCTTTATATACAAGCTATGAGCGCATATATAAGAACCTAAATATCCATGCCATATATTCTTATGTTCTTCGAGTAATGAAGGTCTTAAATGCATTAACACATGTTTACTAGCCTCTACGTCCATGAATTTAAATTCTTTATTAATATCATGTAATAAACCCATTAAATATGCCTTGTTTCCATCCATATTATTACACACTGCAATTTCCTTGCATAGGGTCGCAACCCGTAAGGAATGAGCATATCGTTCTTCACTCATATAAGAGGATATGAAATCGGTATACAATCGATTGTTTAATATAATGGAACGTATTTGTTTCGGTACATGTAATAAATGCCCTGACCTAATTACAGTACTACTAATATCATATCCAGGCATTTGTAATGCCTTCACTTTATAGGTAGTATGTATTTTTTTGTTATTTCTTTGAAATGCATATAATTGAATTAGATTTTCCAATTCATCTATATCTTGCCAGTTATGTAATTGTGCTACTTGATCTTCTCCCATGATAAAACTAAATTCATAGGTCGGATACAGTCGTTTTAATTCTTTCACACTATGAATGGTATATGTTTTATCATTCATTGTTTCTTCAATATCACATACTTTAAAATATGAATACGCACGTATAGCAGTTTGAACCATATCTTTTCTTACTTGAAAAGGTACTTGTGAAGTTGCTTTTAATGGTGCATCTTTAGCAATCATAAACCATACTTCATCAACATTTAATTGTTTGTATGCATACTTAGCCATCTGTAAATGACCATTGTGAATCGGATCAAAACTTCCTCCTAACAGCACTATTCTCATTACATTTCCATTAAGTTTTTATCACTTCTACGGTACAATACGAATACTTTCCCTATTGTTTGTACAAGTTGTGAATTCGTAAGTGCAGCTAAATCAAATGCTACTTCTTTTATGTTTTCATCGCAATTGTTTAACATACTACATTTTACTAATTCATGTGATGATATAGCTTGTTCTAAACTTTCAACTAAATTTGAACCAATTCCATCTTTACCGATAATAATGATTGCTCTTTGTTTTGATGCCTTTGCTCTTAAATATCTTTTTTCTTTTCCTGATAACATTATATTATTGCTCCTCTAAACGTTACGTCTATTTCTTTATTTACTAATACTCTAATATTCTCTATATCTCCTGATACACAGAAGAATCCTAATCCGTGAATTACAATATCCATTTTTTGTCCGATCATTTTACTTTGTAGGACCCTCATATCTTTATAATCACTATCTAATGTAATTGCTAATAAATCTTGTCCTAAGTGGTCAGTCCATAGTTTATCTGCATTTTCCAATTTACTTCTGTGAATTTTTAATCCCGGTGCAAAGTAGCACACACAAGTAGCTCTCTTACAGTTTTGTAAGTCCACTCTTACTAATCCAGACAGAGATAAACATTGATCTTTATTTAATTGAAATTTAACTGGATTAATTTCTTTCATTGGGATAATTTGTTTAAGCAATTTATCGTCAATATGAGTCAATAATGAATCATATCTAGTCAAACCTGGAGTATCATATATTTTATAATCTCCTACATTCATTGCATTAAAATCAACTGTTGTTCCTGGATGGTTACTCACTGTTAATTGTTCTCTTTTTAAGAATGCATTTAACAATGTAGATTTCCCTGCATTTGCCATTCCAATAACAACAACATCACGATCATCTCTATATAAACGAACTGCTTTTTTCAATTCATTCATCGAATAATTCGTTTCTGAATGTGCATGTTTAACTAAGTCGGCGCATATCACAATCCCACAAACTGTAATTCCTCTTTCTTTTAATCTTGAAATTACGAATTGTGCTATTTTTTCATTTCCTGATGTTCTCGGTAATAAATCTCTTTTTGTTACAACTAAGACAATATCTTTATTCATTAAGTGACGATTCATCCCTTTAATGATATTTGCTTCAAAATCGAAAATATCAACTACCCATAATACTAATGCATCCATGTCAGCTACTTTGCTAAGGATAGCATCGCTATCAATTCCTTGCTGTAAAGAAATCATTACATCATCATAATGAGTAATCCTAAAACATCTTTGACAATACATTGCATCCTCTTTAGGCGCATACCCTACTACTTTTTTATCCTCATATTGTAGAGTAGCTCCACAACCTTTACATCTATTACTCATTAAATTCTCCTTTTTTTAATATTCCTTTACGCATAAGACGTTTAAACACTAAATTTTCTAACGAACGATTAATTTTCGTCCATATTAAATCTTTTGTATACAAAGGGTGAGTCAATATCGTATAAATATTGGCACGATTCCCTCCTAATATATCGGTTAATAATTGATCCCCAATTCCTGCTATTTGATTTGCATTCAAGTGGTAATCTTTACTAATTTTATGATATGTGAATAGTGATGGTTTTTTCGCATTTGCATAATACTTCACATCTAACTCATTCGCAAATACACTTACTCGTTCGCTTACATTATTACTAATTAAGCAAAATTCAAAACCTTCTTCCACTACCTTATTCTTAAACTGATGTACTTTTTGATTAGGTTTTTTTTCATCGTGTGCGACTAAGGTGTTATCTACATCACAAATAATTAGTTTAATACCCAGCCTTTTCAAACCTTCTAAGTCAACATCTTGATAACTTTTAACATATTTATCAGGTGTAAATAATTTCATCCCTAGTTTTCTCGCTTTCTTTTACGCTAAATATTATAGCACATTAATACATATTATGATGTAGCAATTCATACACTTTAATAGGTGAAAAAATGTTAATGCAATTAATTAAACAATGCAGTGAGTTGTTCTTTTTTATAGGCTCTTTAAAGAATACTTCTTATCTTCAACCTTTGTCTGCGAAACAAGAGGAGAAAATTTTGATTTTACACGCGAACGGCGATCTTGACGCTCGTGACAAACTCATTGAACATAACTTACGTTTAGTTGCTCATATTGTTAAAAAATATGATTTACGTAAAGAAACACAAGACTTAATTTCAATTGGTACCATCGGTCTTATCAAAGGGGTAGATTCTTACAAATTAGAAAAAGGTAAGAAGTTAACTACGTATGTAAGTCGATGTATTGAGAATGAAATCTTAATGTATCTTAGAAATAATAAGAACTATTTTAATGTAATTTCTTTAGATGCTAATATTTCTAGCGATCAAGACAACCCTTCTAGTTTATTAGATACGCTATCTAATGCAGAAGAAGTGGATATCCCTGCTTCTTTATTACTCAATGACAACAAACAAAAACTAATGAAATGTTTATCCATCTTAGATGAAAAAGAGAAATTAGTTATTGAGAGACGTTATGGAATAAATCAAGATAGAGAATATAAGCAAAAAGAAGTTGCTAAAGAGTTAAATATTTCGCGTTCTTATGTTTCCAGAATCGAAAAGAAAGCTCTATTTAAGCTATACAAAGCATTTATCAATCAATAAAGGCTTTGTATAACCATGTTGGTACATACCAACATAGTACATACTATAAATTAAATGCCTGGTAATGTAATGGAATACTTAGTTTTGCATTGATTAGAGGCAATATTTTCAAGAATTCTTCTTTATCAAAAATAGCTAAATCGATATATGCGTATTTTAGACCTATTGCTCCACCAATCGTACGTGCACTATTGTGCGAGTATAAAATTTCATTTAATTTCTTTTCTAAAGTTTGGCGAATTACTATATCCCGTTTCTCATTTTTTGAATGTTCATAATAAACATAACCAAATTCTCCACCTAAATCAAAAAATTGATTTGATATTAACGTTTGATTCTGCAGTGTTTCAGAAATTAATAATGGATGCAAAGTAGAAATTAATTTCATATCTTCTCTTAAGTTTTGACTGATATTTTCTTCTTCATTTACATTGAATGCACGATAAATATTTGTTGAATCTTCGTACATTGTCCATTTTTGCTCAACTACAATATCGATTAATATTTCATAGAAGAACGATAACACACTAGTATTTCCTTCTTTTTTATGATCAATTACATCTACATGATTGATATATCCCTCAATTGCTGTTTCACCAATAAATAATTGTAGCATATATACTGCAATTTCCATCGCCTTCATTGGTTCCATAGAACTAAATGCATCACAATACAGTTCAATATTTAAACATCTATTGTTTGTATCAATTTCATAAAATACATAGAAGTCATCTGCACTATAGTCTTGATTTTCAATTCTTAATACCGTATTCATTGCCTTTTGAGAAAGAGGAGGTATTTGTGCATGGACTATCCACTTATCTTTCATACTTTCAGGCATCATTTTTTTAAGTAAAGCACATACAAATTGTATATTTTTTTCTTGTTCTGGTAAAAATGTTAATTCAAAGATACCGTCTTCTTCTTCAATATCTAATTGACAATTCGTCATTTCTTCAAAATAAGTACCTAATATTTTTTTGATTTCATCTATTTCTTTTTGGTCTTGATTCAACAACGCTTTTTCTAAATTGTTTTTTTCTTCCATAAACGTCTTCCAAAACCGAAAAGCTAATTTTTTTAACGACATAAATTATTTCCTTCCGAATATCTTGTATAAGATATATCCTAGTGTTGTTCCAATAACATTGAATATGATATCATCAATATCAGAAATTCCTGTATATAAGATATATTGTAAACTTTCTATCGAAAATGATACTAAAAACCCTATCATTACCGTTTTAAAAAAAGATAATCGATAATATTTAGTTACGATCCATCCCAACGGTATGAACCATACAATATTTCCTACTATGTTATATATCAAATTTGTTAGAGCACTTGCGAGCCCTAAAATTTGATACTGTAAATTAAACACATTTTGTAATTCCAAAAATGGAAGCATATTAATACTATGTACAGTATTTTGTGTGAAATCACCTCTAAATACTGTAATAAAGAATAGCATAATAAAATAATATATTTGAATATAGATGGATTTCACATGTGTTAACTTTTTATTACATATACATAAATATAAGCAATAAACCAAACAAATAATATTACTTAAGAAAAAAGCAATAATTGCTGATTGAAACACCATTTCTATAATGGTTTTATAAGCCATGTAATCCCCTTTCTACTAATGTAAAAGCGATTTTATTTCAAATCGCTTTTTTTATTCATTTCGAAAATGATTCTTTCTATTTTGTTTCCACGCTCTAACGCATCATCCACAACGAATATTAAAGTTGGTACTTTTCTAATACTCATTTTTTTACTCAATTCAGTTCTTAAGAATCCTTTTGATTTATTCAGGATGCGTAATCCCGCTTCTGTTCTTGCATCTTGTCCAAGAAAAGAAACGAAAATTTTCGCATATGATAAATCATTAGTTACTTCACAATCAGTAATTGTGATGAATCCTAATTTTGGATCTTTCAAATCAAATTGAATGATCTCTGAAATGTTACGTTGAATAATTTGAGCGATTTTTTCAGTTTTTGCACTCATAATTCACCTATTTAACTTCTACTTGACGACTTTCGAATCCTTCGAAGATATCGCCTTCTTTTATATCATTAAAGTTTTCAATTGTAACACCACATTCATATCCAGTTGTTACTTCTTTAACATCGTTTTCGAAACGTTTTAATGATCCTAGTTTTCCATCATAAATTACAATTCCTTCACGGATTAAGCGTACTCCACAATCACGTTTTAAGCATCCTTCACTTATAATAACTCCAGCAATCGTTCCAATTTTACTTACTTTATACGTTTGACGAACTTCTGCTTGACCAATAATAACTTCTTCAAATACTGGTGCTAACATACCTTTCATCGCAGCTTCCATTTCTTCTAATACTTTATAAATTATATTATGAAGACGGATATCCACACCTTCGTCAACTGCTTTTTTTCTTACAGCTGCACTCGGTCTAACATTAAATCCATAAATCACCGCATTACTAGCCGCTGCTAACATTACGTCTGATTCTGTAATAGCTCCTGCAGTTGAACGAATTACATTCACCTTAACACTCGCTACTTCAATTTTTTCTAAGCTAGCTCTTACAGCTTCAGCACTACCTTGTACATCTGCTTTAACAATCGCATTAATCGTTTGGATTTCTCCTTCTTCGATTTGACGTGCTAAATCATCTAATGACAATGCACTTGAAACATTTCTTTCTTCCAATACTCTAGCTTGATTTCTTACATCTGCAATTTGACGAGCTTTCTTACTAGAAGTAAATACTTTGAATATATCTCCAGCAGTTGGTACACTAGCTAATCCAATAATTTCTACTGGAGTTGATGGTAGTGCAGTTTTAATTTCTTGACCTAAATCATCAACCATTTTTCTTACTCTACCTAATACACTACCAACAACTATGATGTCAGATGAATGTAATGTCCCTTTTTCTACTAATAAAGTAGCAACTGGTCCTCTACTTTTATCTAACTTAGCTTCAATAACAGTACCCATCGCAACTCTTTGAGGATTCGCTTTTAAGTCTAACATTTCTGCTAATACTAAAACATTTTCTAATAATTCATCTACACCTTCACCTGATAATGCTGAAACTGGAACAAAGATTGTATCTCCACCCCATTCTTCTGACATACATCCGGCTTCACTCATTTCACCCATAACACGTTCAGGATTAACACCCTCTTTATCCATTTTGTTTACAGCAACAATGATTGGTACTCCTGCGGCTTTTGCATGATCAATTGCTTCTTTTGTTTGAGGCATAACCCCATCATCAGCAGCAACAACAATGATACAAATATCCGTTACTTTAGCTCCACGTGCACGCATAGCAGTAAATGCTTCATGTCCTGGAGTATCTAAGAACGTCACTTTTTTATCTTGTACTTCTACTTGGTAAGCACCGATATGTTGTGTAATCCCACCAAACTCACCTGCAGTAACTCTAGTTTTACGAATAGTATCTAATAATGTAGTTTTCCCATGGTCAACATGCCCCATTATTGTAACTACTGGAGGACGTGAAGCTAATTTAGAATCATCTTCTTCTTCCTCTAAATCTTCGAAATTGAATTCTTCAACGAAGATTTCTTTATGTGCTTCTACTTCATATTCCATACATACTAATTCAATAGTTTCATCATCTAAAACTGTATTAATCGTAGCCATTTTTCCTAATAGGAATAAGAACTTAATAATTTCTGATGCATTTCTGTGTAATAATTCAGCTAATTCTTTCACTGAAATTTGGTTTACATAAGTAATCTCTTTTACTATAATTTGTTCCTCTTTTACTTGAGGAGCACTATTATAATTACTTCTTCTTCTATTTCTTCCTCTAACTGGTCTTGCCATACCCATCACCTAGCCTTTCAAGCTTTGTTTTAATAATTTTGCAAATCCTTGATCCAGTACTGATACAATCTTGCAATTGTGTTTCCCAATTGCACGTGTCAAATCATCTCCACTTTCTATAAAGCAATATTCTACATTATAAAACGTGCATTTATCTGTGATTTTCTTTTTTGTATTTTCGCTGGCATCAAGTGCAATAATCACTATTTTTGCTTTTTTATTTCGTACATCTTCTAAAACAGCATCACCCGTATTTAATTTACGAGCTCTCATTGCCATTCCTAAAACTCCTAATGCTTTATTCATTTAATAAACCTCTTAACTGTTCGAAAATCGTATCATCGACCTCTATCTTTAGAGCTCGATTTAAGACTTTTCTCTTTTTTGCAATTGTTATTGCTTCTAAACTTTTTTTCAAATATGCTCCTCTTCCATTTGCTTTACCACTTGGATCGATAATCACATTTTTTTCTGGTGTTCTAACAATACGAATCAATTCTGATTTTTCTAATTGTTCGCCTGTCGCCACGCATTTTCGTATCACTACTTTTTTCATAATTTTTATTCTTCGTCGTAGTATTCATCATACTCGTCAAAATCAATTTCATCATTAATCCAAGCTTTTTCTTTTTCAACTTCTTCTGCGATATCGATTTCATCTAATTCTTCAGAAGTATAAATTGGTTTCATACCATATCCTTTATTATTCACATCATAAGTAGGTTTCGTAATTACGATTTCTTCTTCTTCATTTTCATCTTTATAGCGTTTTTTAGGTTTCGGTTTAAATACTGATTTCACTTCTTCTTCCGCTAATTTTTCGAATTTAGATACATAAGAACGTTTTTCTTCAATATTAATTCCTAGTCCTTTTTTCTCTTTTACTTGTCTAGCAATTTTTTCTAAATCAGTTTCTACTTTTTCTTCTTCAACAATTTTTTCTACAATTTCTGGTATCGTTGTTGTAGCACTAGTTTCCGGAGTTGCAATGAAGTCAACTTCTACAACTGTGTTATTAAACAACTCTTCATTAATTTCCATTGCATTTTCATCTTGTTTTAATTCTGCAAAAATTTCTTTTTGTTTTAATGCTCTCTCTTCTGCACGTTTTGCTTCTAATTCCATTTTTTGTTGTGCAGCGATTGCTAAGTAGTCAATATTCAATTTAGCAACATCACTTACTGATTTAATATCAATAGTTGAGTTTGTTAATTTAACAGCTAAACGAGCATTCTTACCTTTTTTACCAATTGCTAATGATAATTGATCATCATTAACTACTACCATTAATCCATGTTTTGTTGGATTCGGAATGACTGCAATGATATCAGCTGGCGCCAATGCATTTTTAATTAATACTGTAATGTCATCGTTCCATTCAAAGATATCAATTTTTTCATTCGCTAATTCATCAATAACAACTTGTACTCTTTGTCCTTTAGGTCCAATACATGCACCAATTGCATCTACGTTTTCATTTTTAGAGAATACAGCCATTTTACAGCGTTCTCCTGCTTCACGAGCAATTGCTTTAATTTCAATTACACCTTGATAAATTTCAGGAACTTCTTTTTCAAATAAGCGCTTAACTAATGCTGGATCTGCACGAGACACTAACACTTGTGCTCCCTTAGTTTCTTTATTTACATCACTAATAACAACACGAATACGTTGTCCTTCACGATATGTTTCAGTAGGGATTTGAGCAACCTTAGGCATTAATGCTAATGTTTTCCCAATATTTACTAAACAGAATTTTTCTTCTACTGATTCAACTACTCCTACGACTAACTCTTCTAGTTTGTCGCAGTACTCATCGTACACTGATTGTTTTTCTGCTTCTCTAATTTTTTGTTTCATTACGTTTTTAGCTAATATAACTGCTGCTCTACCAAACTCCGTAATATCCACTGTTTCATCTACTAAATCTTCTAGTTCATAACTATCTTTAATTAATATTGCATCTGCTAATGAAATTTCTAATTCATCATCCTCAACTGTTTCAACAACTAAACGTTGGTGATATACATCAATATCGCTTGATTTCTCATTAATATCTACTCTCACTAAACAATCAGGGATTTCAATATGTTTACGATACGCTTTTGCTAAAGCTTCTTTTAACGCTTCAACAACTATTTCTTTCGTAATGCTACGATCATTTTCGATCGACTGCATTGCCTTTACTACATCATTTAACTTCATTTTTTTCTCCTTTTTAAATCTTAACTGATAAACGAATCATTTGGATGTTGTCTTTTTCGACTTCTTTTTTTCTTTTCGATGCTTTATCCATATATTCTATTAATAACGTTTCTGCTTTTACTTCTTTTAAGTATCCTTTAATTTCGTCCATTCCATCCTTAGGATTAATGAATTTAATATAAATATACTCTCCTAACGCCGCTTGAATTTCTTCTTCACTACGAAGTTCTCTTTCTGCTCCCGGAGAACAAACTTCTAAATAATATTCAAAGGAAATCATATCTTCTACATCTAATACTTCCGATATAGCAGCTGACGCTCCTGCACACGTATCAATATCGATAGTACCGTCATGCTTTAACACTGACACTTGTAATACCTTCATTGATCCATCTTGTACCCATTTAACATCGTATAATACAACGATATCTTCAACTTTTAAACTCTGTGATATTTTTTCTTTTAAACGATTAATTTGATCCATAAATCCTCCTTGCACAAAAATTAAGAGTGGACTACTCGCCCACCCGTTTTTTGATTACCTATATAATACCATACTTTCAGAACGGATGCAATTCATTTGTATAAAAAAAACCTTCCAAAGAAGGTTAATCTATAACATTGGTGGAGCTTAGCGGGATCGAACCGCTGACCTCCTGCGTGCAAGGCAGGCGCTCTCCCAGCTGAGCTAAAACCCCATGTATCAATGCCATATAATAATACTATACACATAAGTGATTGTCAATATTATTATATTGGAAATTCTTATAAACAAAATTACTTGCTAACAAACTAAATGTTATACAATTCAAATGCTCATATACATATAGTTTAATTAGCAAGCAATCTAAAATTGCTCCTTAATCACATCAATAATTTCGAGATTAGCAGCTTTAAATGAAAAAATAAGACTACATGTCAACAAAATGAAAAAACTGAAAATGAAAAAATTTATCATTGAATACACATTAAAATATAGAATATATTCATATTGATATAATAATAAAAGTATTATTTTAAACAAATAAACGAAATTAAATGACAAAAACAAAGTAATGGCTAAGTTAATTATCAATACTATTATCATTTCAAATAAAAATTGTAATATGATATCTTTTTTCTTCACACCTAATGCTCTTTTAATTCCAATCTCTATATAACGCTCTTTTAGCGAATTCATGAAATTGCCATAAATATTTAATCCTAATATGAGTAGTAATACTATCAATAGTATTACCTTAGTTGATACTGCAGACAATTTATCTTCAATCGCTGTTTTTTTCATTAAATAAACTGAAGTTGAATTATATCCTAACTTCCTAACATTCTCTGACAATGAAAGTGGATCGCTGGCATTCACCAAATATCCTTCTCTATTAATGAAGTCATTACTAGGTGTATTGGAGAAATTCATAAAAATATCTGTATAAAGAACCATATTACCATTATTTTCTATGATTTCAGGTCTGTTTTTATTGGTTCCGCCGTTATCAACAACACCAACAATTGTATAATCTCTGTATATTTGATCGCCACACTCATCTACAATAGGTAATGAAATTGTACTATTAATATCGTAACTTGAGGATAAATAATCATATAATGATTTTTCAATAATAATGTCTTTTTCATTGACTAGTTCACAGCTCCCAAATATACAATCATACATATAAAAGCTTAAATCATTAGATCTAAATAATGAAAAATAGTTACTATCAACATAATAATAATTCCCCAATATACTAAATTTATCCGAGGACTCTCGTTTAAGTTGAAAATTATTTACCTTATAGTGCGAATAACCATTTCCATCTTCAATCAAATAGGATAAATTATCCTGATTACTAAAGTTGACATCATCTGTATAAATATCCATCGTTCCTATTGGTACATTATCAATATTTTTGTGCTTATTATATACATTAGAATCTAATACAATTAATACAACTAGCAATATACTTAAAGATACAACTATAGAAATTGATAATAAATAATATGATTTTTTATTAATTTTGCACATCTTCAAATAATGTGCAAATTTATTTTTTTTCATGTAATGCTCCATCCACCAATATGTATATCGTATCTGCTTCATCGGCGATAAATTTATCATGAGTTACAACGATTACACTAGCCTTGAAGGTTAATATATATTTCTTGAATATTTCAATGACTGCAAGTTTATTGTCTAAGTCCAAGTTTCCCGTAGGCTCATCCGCAATAATCAGCCTAGGTTTCAATAACAAGGCTCTCGCTAATGCTACTCTTTGCTTTTCTCCACCGCTGAGGATATTTACGTCCTTATTTAATAATTCCTTAATATCTAGCCACATTACTATTTCATTCAACCATTCAATATCGTATTCATTTGACGTATAAATAGTTGGTAATAAAATATTATCAAGACAAGTAATCTTTGAAATCAAGTTATAATTCTGATACACAAAGCCAATTTGATTCAACCGCATATCACTATAGTCTATATATGGTTTAATTTCATTTCCATTAAATAAATAAGTTCCCTCATCTCTACTTTCTATACAGCCTAAAATATTTAGCAAAGTGGACTTCCCAGATCCTGACTCTCCAAAGATAACGACCATTTCGCTCTCTTTCACCATTAAGTTTACACCTTTTAATACTGGATTATCATAAGATTTTTGAATGTTTTTCATGTCTATAATATGATGCATATTTTTTTCAATCCTATTGCATTATTCTTTTTTATCAAAAGATGATATATATTTACTATATCCCGAATCACAATGCATCCCTTCTTCTCCACTTGAAATCGTAATATATTCTTCATCAGAAATTCCTGTTTTCACCTTAATTTCCTCAATATAATTACCATTAGATTTAACTAAGCGAATATAACTTTCTTTATTTTTTTGATAAACACATACTTTAGGAGCTGCTAAAACTCCTTTTTCTATAATTGAAGTTGTCAGCCTATACTCTACTTTTTCACCAAATAATTTAGTTGAATCATTTGATTTGAAATAAGCTTTTCTCTGCCCTTTTTCTACCATGTTAGATATATTTATTAATGAAAGTACTTCCTCAGAATCCTTCACTTTTAGATCATTAAAATCAAAATCTAAACCTACGTATGTTTCAAACACTAAATTTTCTAAGTTATATACAGCAATAATTCCATTACCATAATCTATACTTTTAATAACTCCATTTATTGTAGAAAGTATATTTGTGTTTCCATTTTTTATTAAAACATCATTTTTTTTCACTTCTTGTTCTTCATCTACTTGAATAATAATTTGTTGCATGTTTTGTGCATCAAACTTAAAATATTCAATTGATTGAGATATATAAGTACCTTCTAGGTCGATTATTTCTTCTATATCAAATCGACTAATAAGCATCGGTTCTCCATATGTTTTTTCAATAAATTCATACTCTGCTGAGGGACTATAATATTCTTTTTCTAATGTCGAAACAAATACGATAAGAATAATAGTACTAAAACATAAGCAACAAATTAGAAAAGTAGTTAATATTTTATATTTCTTCATTTTAGCATCTCTCTTTTTCTATTATTTTACATAATCCAAATAATAAGAAGTGAAATCTAGTGCATCTCTTTCATGCGCTATCACTTCGTTAATATCTCTGTTTGTACGAACTAATGAAGAAAAACTTTCTATCGTGACATTGCCATTCGTATCTCTAAATTTTAATTCCAACAATATAAAAGTTGAATAATCTAATTTACCAGCAAAATTTTCATCAATCAAAGATACGTTAATTTCTCCAACACTCCCACTTGATATTTGTATGGGTTCATCTTTCATTATTTTATTTACACTTGAATTTTCACTACTACTCGTTACAACCACTTTATCAACACTCATATTCTTGTTTAGTACATTTACTTCAATAAGCTCAGCATCTGTGTTACTTTCAAAGGATATTGATTCAGACCCTAAATATCCTATCTGATTCGGTGATATAGATCTTCCTTCGGAAGCTAATGTAGTGATAACAATCCCCCTATCCCCTACGCTAAGCTGATTTTTTAAATTGATATTTGTGAAATTTATTTCACCAACATCATAGATCAGTGTTTCTTTTTTATCCCGCTCAATGTGAATTTCATGAAATTCATCATTTTCTACTATAGAATCAAAATCAACCAAGACTGAATAATAAAAACTATTAGAAACTAAATGTTCATCACTTTCATATCCCTCTTCCATCTCAGACGAATATTTTGTATATTCTTCAAAAGTTTCATCTCCACCGTTTTCAAGTGTATACATTTTTTTCCAATCCACATTTTTATATTCTAAATACACTTGTTTAGGTATTGTAGGTACTTCGATTTCTGAAATTGAAACACTATATTTATGCCCTTTCAATTCAGGAATAACTATTTGTTCATCTTGTATCTCAAATCCACTCACTATTTCAAATTCTATTCTATTTATTCCAACCCCGAAATTTAATGGAAAAGTTATATTTGAATTTTCAAGGGTCACATATACCTCTTTTTCTAATGAAGTAGTAGTGAATACTTCTGTGTTATCATTACATCCATTTAGTAATAAGCACATTAGCATAACTCCTAATATTTTTCGCTTAATTTCCATATCTACTTAACCTTCGATAAGAAGCATCGGTATTAGGTGCATAACTAACAGATCTACTAGACACCAACATTCCTTCATTTGTATGTGTAGAAAAATTCACTTTCTTTCCTGGAAATACAATTTCAATTCTGTAGAGACCTGATTGATTTAATGCCCCTAGTATATAATCAACACTCGTAGTAGTTGATTGAGAAACTGATTCAGATACCCCTATTGATGATGCAACAGATATCCCCCATGCGCTTAATCCATATGATAAACTACCAGTTGTACCTATAGAATCTGTAACTGTTTTTGATACCCCAATAGAAGTCGTCAGATTGGAATTATGTCTAGCTTGTGATTCATATACCGGTTCAATTCTTGTAACAGCGCCTCCATTGTTTGCACAATATTGTCTTCCTCCTGAACCTCTACACCCTGCCTCAACATTAATATAAGTGGCCATTATGCACACTAAAAACACAAATGAAATACGACAAATTTTTTTACATAATTTTTCACTTGTTTTCATAACTTACCTTGCATGAATATTATAAATACATGCACCCTTTCTATATATCCATAAGTGAACTTTATTAAACATTGAAAATATTAGTATACTTTACCAAAAGTATGCACTTATATTATACACTAATACTACCAAAAGAAGAAATAATGTTACCTTATAAAGATATATATATTATATATTATAATTTATTAGTCAAGTATATTTTATAAATAATATTTACATCCAATGCCGTTTATTTTCGAAAATAAATTTGACATTTTTATGTAAATTTTTCATAAAAATACTTACTTTATCTTTTATTGTTAAATTTATACGCTAAAATAGATAAAAATAATTTAATGATTGCTCTAAAAGTTATTTGCTGAAAGAGATGATATCGTTAGATTAGGACTTACTACTTGGTCTGGCAATACAAGGATGATAAGGTTAGCTGAAAAGTTAGGGTTTTTATGTGAAGCCAGATACAGAAAAGCACGAATCGTGAATGATGAATATTATGATTCTGTAAGCTTCGGAATTTTAAAAGAGGAATGGTCCTCAAAATAGATTTAGTCTGTAATTATTTTAACGTAAATACGTTAATTTATATATAGAACTATGTAATTATCACCACAATAAAAACACTTTCACAGAATTCAGGGTCTGTAAAGGTGTTTATGTTTAATAAAATTAATGCTTATTTTCACATTAAGAGTTAACTTTTCTTATATTTAACTACCAAAGAATCGATACTATTTTAAAAGTATCCTGATGCTTCACTATAATCATATTGTTAGTTCCAGTCTCAACGACAATCTCATTATCTCTAGTATAACTTTTCGTATATTCACTACTTACTAAGAAAGTATCCGAATTCTCAACAAATGAAAAACTTAATTGTCTTTCTATGAATCCGCTCATAAATAGCTGAGGATAATTAACAATAGCCTCATTAAATTCACTGATATGAGTATCCAACGTTTTTTGAATATACCCTTCACTACTTTGCTCTATTAAAGCCGCATTATCTATGAAAAAATTTCTATATGCAATTTCTTTAAAACATTCATTCGTCTTAAAAGATATCGTTTTATAAAATTCTTGTAAGAAATCGCTTAACATATCAACACTCTCCTCTCTTTTGATAAAGGAACACTTTAACTATTGTAATACTTAGCCTGTGCGTTCCATAAATTCGCATATACAGAATTACTTTCTTCTATCAATGCATCATGGCTACCACGTTGTACTAATAGTCCATCATCAAATACGAATATGCGATCGCAAAAACGACAACTACTCATACGATGCGAGATATAAATACTTAACTTATCTTTCACCATCGCATTAAATTGTTCATATATTTCATACTCAGAAATTGGATCTAAGGCAGCAGTTGGCTCATCTAAGATCATAAATGGCGCATCTTTATACAACGCTCTAGCAATTGCAATCTTCTGCGCTTGTCCTCCAGACATATCAACACCCTCACCCATTCGGTTATACATCAAGGTATCAAATCCATTTTCATATGATTTCACTTTATCTGTCATCCCTACTTTATTTAAGCAATCCCATACTAATTCATCATCGGTACAGTTCACTCCACCAATATTTTCTTTAATACTCATTGAAAATAATGCAAAGTCTTGAAACACAACTCCGAAGTGATTTAAATAATCATCATAATCATAGTCTCTAACATCAATACCGTTCAAAGTGATCTTCCCTTCACTTACTTCATACAGTCGACATAGTAATTTAATAAATGTTGTTTTTCCAGCTCCATTACGACCTACGATTGCAACTTTTTCTTGTGAATTGAGTTTACAAGATACATCTTTTAATACATATACATCACTTCCAGGATACTTGAAGCTAACGTGATGAAACTCTATTTCATGATTGCTCATTTCTTCGATTTTTTTAGTGCCTGTATTCAACGTGTTTTTCTTGTTTACATAAGAAATGTAATACGTTAAATATGAATTTTTAATTTGTATATCTCCGAGTGCTTCAACGAAATTTTTCAATGCTAAATTAAACTGTCTAAACACACCAATGTATTGTGTGAAAGAACCTATAGTGATTGCTCCCACAATTGCTTTTAAACTTACAAATAGGTAAGATACAAACAATACAATATCATTTAAAACAGAATAGGAAAGTAATGAATTCGTTGTGAATTGAGTTTCTTTTATTCGAAAAACAAAAGATTCATACGTTAACTTTTTCCATTTATGAAAAATGAATTCTTGCATATGATAGACACGTATATCTTTCGCTACTACTTCATTCATAAATAATTGATCACCAAAATAATTGTATTTTTGATTCACTTCGATACTTTCATTAAATATTCTCATGTTATTTGTATTTACATATTTTATTACTTTTAAATAGCTTATGAATAATAAAATTATAATCGCTCCAATTAATGCAATTGAACTTCCTACATTTATAAGACTAGCATACGCTGCCTTACTTGTAGG
>CAMQRS010000021.1 GCA_947036815.1 uncultured Erysipelotrichaceae bacterium | reverse complement strand
AATTGTTTCTTTTTGATTATTTTTGAGTGTCTACTCGATAAGCATCATATCAATCATTGCTTTCTTCCTTTTTTGTTGGTATTAGGTACATTGAGGATTTGATAATTCAAATCTATCACCTATGTTTTCTTCTCCCCATTGACACATTAATTCCAAGATAGGATATAAACTTTTTCCTTTTGGAGTAATTGAATACTCTACTCTGGGTGGTATTTCAGGGAATGCTTTTCGATCAATTAATCCATCTCTTTCAAGTTCTCTTAGTTGATTGGTTAATGTTTTTTGAGAGATTTGATTGGCAATTACAAGTAATTCCTTAAATCTCTTCGAACCTTCTTCGATTAATACATATAAAATAAGGGGCTTACATTTTCCACCAATCATTTTAAGTGTAATTTCTATTTCTGTTCCTACTATGATTTTATCCATTAGTTACCTCTTTTTCACTTACCTACCTAAAGGTGCCATATTGACTTTAAGTAAGAGTCAATATAAGATTACTATACCATTATAGTATATTATACTGTAATAGTAAGAAAGTCAATGAAGACTTAATAATAGGAGAAATATAATGAAAAAATTAGTAGTAATAACGGGTGCAAGCTCAGGTTTTGGTAAAGAATTGGCTAAACAATTTAGTGAAGATGGATATCCTTTATTGTTAGTGGCAAGAAGAATTGAACTTTTAGAAGAATTGAACCTTCCTAATACAATATGTAAAAAAGTAGATGTAACGAATAAAGATGAATTTGAAAACGCAATTCGTTTTGCAGAAGAAACATATGGTAAGACAGATTTAATTATTAATAATGCTGGAGTTATGTTACTAGGTAATATTGAAAACCAAGGTGCAAATGAATGGCAACAAATGTTAGATGTGAATGTAATGGGAGTAATGAACGGAATGCAAATAGTAATGGATGATATGAAAGAGTCTAAGTGTGGAACTATCATTAATATTTCATCAATTGCAGGAGTGAAACCGTTTGGAAATCATGCAGCATATTGTGCATCTAAATATGCGGTTGTTGGACTTTCTGAAGTAGTTAGAGGAGAGTTATCACCTTATAACGTACGTGTAATGAGAGTGTGTCCAGGAGCAGTAGATACTGATTTAATAACTCATACAACGGATGAAGATATTAAAAAAGGTTACCATGAATGGAAAGAATCTACAGGAGTAGGATCAATCAGTGTAAGTGATGTAGCGAAAACGATTAAATTTGCTTATGAATTACCACAAGGTGTGAATTTAAGAGAAATACAAATAGCAGATACAAGACAAGATGCATAAAAGAAAACCATTGAAACTCAACTAGAGTTCCAATGGTTTTTTTATTATATTATTCAGCTTTACTTCCGATAGACACGGTATACGTTTTTCCTAATTCTAATGTAGCACCAGGTAGAAGCGTAGAGTTCGCTTTATCGTATTGACCAGCAGCGTAGTTAGCGTTCTCAATAATTTGAACATTTACGCCACTTAAGTAACTTGCAACATAAGAGTTTACCATGTTACTTGCATCATCAAATGTTGTTGTTAAAGTAAATAAATTTTCAAAACTTGCATCAACGACTAAGGTATCAGTCACATCACTCACAACTTCTTTACAAATTTCATTACTTTTCACACTGCTACTTTGATATCCGTAATATCCACAGACTTTAACTTTATCACCATTCTTAGAATTAATAGTAGTAGTTCCAGTGTTTGAACTTGAGCTTCCACTATCTACGATTTCACCATTAATGTAAATATCCCATTGGTATTCAACTGCTCCAAAGAGGAATGATGAATCAAAGAATAAGTTTCCTTCGATACTTACACCACCAGCTTCCATTAATTTAGTATCTTTGGCAATTTCTAATTTTTTCAAATCTGGATATTCACTGAAATTAACGCTTACTAGATTATTTACTAGAGAAGCGTTGAAACTTGATAATTCTTCTAATTCATCAGGTTCAATAACACTTAATTCACTAAATTTTTTATTAATCAATCCTGTTACAAGATATTCTTCATTTCCATCGCTCATTGTAGCTAGTGGGAATGTACCTAGAATATGAGTGATACTTACCACACCACTTGGTTGTGGAATAGCTGTATCATAATCATCGCCAACCGCCTCTGTAAGCATTGCTTTAACGATGGTACCTTCTATATTTGCCCATAGTTTTTCATAATCAAGCCATGTGTTCTGGTCTTTGATTGCTTTATCATAACCAGCCCAACATGCAACTGTATATTTATTCGTATATCCTACCATCCATTTATCTTTAGCAGCACCAACTTCAATTCCGTATTCTAAACCTTCTTCTTGATAATCAGTAGTACCTGATTTACCATAAACAGTAAATGGAGCATCTAATGTGTTTACTAATGTTTGGTAAGATTGGTTTTCAACTGCATCTTGTAATAGATGAGAAACAAGGAATGCTGTTTCTGCTGAGAATACTTGTACTTCTTCGATTTCAGCTTCATAATCTTCCATTGTATCATCGCTAGTAAATTCAATTGCACTAACTGTATAAGCTTCTTGATAGTTTCCTTCATTTGCTAATGTTTGGTATGCGGCAGCAAGTTCAAGCGGAGAAGATATAAAGTTAGCTCCACCAATGGCAGTACCACCAATGGCACCTTCTTGAGATGAAAGGCCTTCTAGTAATCCCATTGATTGCATCGTACTCATATATTCATCTGCTCCAATTTTAGCAATGACATCCATAAAAGTATTGTAAGCTGGTAAGTTTAAAGAAAGACCAATAGCCTCTTTAATTGTAACATCTCCTCTAAATTTTCTATCCGCATTATACATGGTTCCACCATCTGCCGTATAATTATCTACAGGTCCATCTTCTAAAGACATCGCAGTAGAATATCCTAAATGTTCGAATGCAAAGGCATAACTAGCTAAAGGTTTAGCGGTAGAACCAACTTGATGTTGATCTCCATAGGCTCTATTAATACGAGCATCGTCAGATGAGGTATATTCTCGACCACCACCATGAGCTAGTATCTTACCAGTTTGATTACTAACGATTGAGAACCCTACTTGGAATAAATCGTCTGGATATTCTACCCCATGATCACCATTACATAATTCATCTGCTAGTATTTGTAAATCCCTATCCATATTTGTGTATATATTCATAGGAGTTTCATGAGGGTTTTCTCCAGTTACGTCTATTACTTCTTCTACAACAGCGTCAATATAACTTTGAAATGGCTGTGTTTCGAAAACAGTAGCACCAGATAGTTGCTTACTTAAGTCCACACTCTTAGCTAAGTCGCATTCTGTTTCACTAATGTATCCATGATATTGCATTAAACCTAAGATGACATCTCTTCTTTCTTCAGCGTAAGTGTAGTTTTCTAGATATGCATTATAGGTATACGGAGCATTTACTACTCCTGCTAAGTAAGCTGCTTCACTTAATGTGATTTCACTTACGTCTTTATCAAAGTAGTATTCAGCACCTTTTTGAATTCCACGAGCCGAAGAACCAAAATTTACTTTATTTAAATAATTTTCAAGAATTTCATCTTTATTCTGTAATGTTTCAATCTCTAAAGATTTGAACACTTCCACAACTTTTTGTTCCATTTGTTGAAGCGTAGATTTTTCCGGAGAATCTGAAAAGAATGATACATCGATTAATTGCATTGTTAAAGTAGATCCACCTTGAACAATACCAGATGCTTTTATGTTGGCGAATCCAGAACTGATGACACGAGGTAAGTCAAACCCGCTATGTTCAAAAAACCTTGAATCTTCTGCTGCAATAAAAGCATCGATGACAACTTGAGGAATGTCTATATATTCCACGTTTTCACGAACACCGCTTCCTTGAGATAGCGTAGCAAATTCTACACCTTCATTATCATATAAAATGGTAGATTGAGAACTTGTTAATCCATCCGTCCCTTTTTCAAGTGTAGATTTATCCAATATATCTTTTATAATGAAGAATGCACTCATACTTGCAACTAAACAAGTACATAAGATGATGATGCATATAATATTGATTATTTTTTTTGAATCTTTCTTTGTTTTAGTTTTAGTACTACTTTGTGTACTAGCGGTCTTTTTTTTCTTTACTATGTTTTTCATAATATTCCTCCTAGAAATATAAACGATCAATAATATCTAAATATTTTAATCGTGGGGTAAATCCTTCTGTGACTAAGTGAGCTATTGATTTTATTTCTTTATAACTCAATGATTTTTTTTCTGATGTATAATAGGCATCAATCACTTGTTTAGCATCCAATACATAAGTTTCATTAAATGAACTAAATCGAATGATAATAAATGCAATTCCACCATGCTCAATGACAGATAATAAATGTTTTATCTGATGATCATGAATGTTTTGAAATGTAAACAATGTTTTAGACTTTGTTTCCTTAGCTTCAAAATCAATGTATTTACCTTTATAAATTCCGTTGTAATCAGTTGTACTCGGAATTTGATAATAAGCTTCACTTATTTTGGCATGCTTACGACTTGGATAATCTACTTTCACTACTTGTATAGGGGTAGGTTTCTTATAAATAAGAGCTCTATTTATACTTTTATAAAAGGTATTACTGTCATTTAAGTCTTTTTCTAAATTCATTCCACGAGAAATATTGCTATTTGTAGAACTAATATTTACTTTTTTCTTATTCGGATAATTAATCATTCCTATCACCTGCTTATTATTATAACTAATTTTTAAGGTATTTTCCACTGAACTTTAACAAATTAAATAAAATACATTCCCATTTTGTCATAAATTTGATAGAATAGTTTTATTGAACGAGGAGTTAGCTATGGAAAAACGTTTTGAATTATCGGTTGACGACATATTAAACAAAGAATTTTATGTTGATATCAAAGGGTATAATGCACATGAAGTAGATAAGTTTTTAGATATGATCATTGCAGATTATCAAAAATATGATGAAGCGTTGGAAGTGTTAACTAAAAATGTTAAACATTATGAAGAAGAAAATGCAAATTTACGAAATCAAATTAATGAATTACAAACTCAAGTAGAGAGCGAAACTCAAATCCAAAGTCAAGAAATCAGCGGTGTTGATATTCTAAAGCGACTTTCGAGAATAGAAGCAGCAGTATTCAATAAATAAGAATAGATAAATATTAATAACATGACAATCGCTGGCTATGAATTAGGTAGTTAGAGGAAAGTCCATGCTCGCACAATCTGAGATGATTGTAGTGTTTGTGCTAGACTAAAAAATAAGTCTAGGTAGTGTAAACTAACGGCTGATTAACTCCTAAGGGTAACTATGGAGAGCGTCTTTAAAAGTGCCACAGAGACGAGCTATTGTAGAAATACAGTAGGTGGAACGGGTAAACCCCACAAGCGAGAAACCCAAATTTGGTAGGGGAACTTTTGACGGTGAAATGAAACTGGATAAGGACGTGTAATGCGTAGATAAATGATTGTCACTTCCTTTAGGAAGTACAAAACATGGCTTATATGTTATTAATTATTAAGATGAAGCAATTCATCTTTTTTTTATTTTAAAGTAGCTAAGTGTGATCACTATCTATTTTTTATATAGGTGTAATCAATTAAGATGGGGATTTGAAAGACTTCTCATCTTTTTTTGTTGACAAATTTTTTCTGTGTGATAAGATTATCACATCAAGAATAGTTGATATGATAACGGGAGAGATTATGAAATTATTTGGAAAAAAAGTAAATGATGTAGTACATGCAAATGAAGATAGAAGAATTAAAGTGTTAGGTACATGTTGTAGGAAGTGTAACACATTACACAATAATACAATGCAAGCACTTCAACAATTGAATATTGAAGAACAAGTAGCGTATATTGGTGATTATGCTACTATAGCGGGATATGGTGTCATGAGCACTCCCGCACTAGTAGTAGATGAAAAAGTAATTTTAGTAGGAAGATCAGCAGAAGTAGAAGAGTTGAAAGTACTATTAGCAAAGGAATTCATTAATGAATAAAGTGAAAGTAGCGTTTGTGTGTGTCCATAATTCATGCCGTTCTCAAATCGCAGAAGCATTAGGAAAACACTTGATTAGTGACCATGTGGATGTATATTCTGCCGGTACTCACATTAAATCTGAAATCAATCAAGATGCCGTTCGTTTAATGAAAGACATTTATCAAATCAACATGGAAGCAACACAACGTAATAAGCTATTACATGAAATACCACAAGTTGACATTGTGATTACGATGGGATGTAATGTAGATTGTCCATCATTGCCATGTGTATATCGTGAGGATTGGGGATTGGATGATCCAAGTGGGAAACATGATGACGAATTCAAACAAACAATTGCAACAATTCATCAAAAAGTAATAGAATTAAAAGAAAGAATTGAAAGTAATGAAATAAATAAAATGGACCCTGTAGAAAGGATATTAGAAAAAAAGTGTTTAATCTGCAGGGTTATTTTTGTATACTAAACGTATTGATGGAGGTCTAATATGAGTAAGATTATATTTACAGAAAAAGATATTAAAGTTTTAAATGCAAATCCTAATGTGCTACGTGTTTCTAAAAAATCTATTACCTATACGGACGAGTTCAAAAGGCATTTTATTGAGGAATATTTAAAAGGTGAGAAACTTCCTAGAATCCTCTTCGAAGATGCTGGTTTTATCATTGAAATGATTGGAATAAAACGATGTGAACAATCTGCTGCTCGATGGCTGAGGGCATACAATAAGGAAGGTATCGTTGGTTTAAGGGATACTAGAACCTCGAATTTAGGAAGACCTAGCACGAATGAATTATCTCAGGAAGTAATTATTATGAGGCAGGAAGCTAAGATTAAGCTATTAGAAAGTCAGGTAGAGTTATTAAAAAAAGCAGACAGAATCGAAAGGCGGTTGGTAAATCAAAGCATAAAACTACAATCAAATGAAATATTCCAATTAATTAGTGATACTATACAGGAATACCATTTGTGACAAATGGTGTCCTATTTTTGTGCGATTCTACGAGTTTCTCGTTCCGGATATTATAATTACATAAAGAATTCTCATAGTCGAAAAGCACAAGAGAATAAAGACTCGGAAGCAAAAGAATTCATTTTAAGGGGCTATGAATCATCATGGATACCAAAAAGGATCTCGTTCTCTCTATATGACCTTAAAAAATGAATTTCACATTACTTTTAATCGAAAAAAAATACAACGAATGATGAGGAAATATCAAATTAACTGTCCCATTAGAAAAGCAAATCCATATCGCAGGATGGCAAAAGCAACAAAAGAACACACCGTTGTCTCTAACTTACTTAACCGTAATTTTAAGCAACAAGTGCCATGCAAAGTTCTTCTGACGGATATCACTTATCTTCCTTACGACAATTCTAATGTTGCCTATCTATCAACAGTGAAAGATGGCTCAACAAATGAGATTCTTTCTTATCACTTAGCTGAAAGAATTACTCTAGAAATCGCGACCACTACGATAACAAAATTAGTGAAGAATCATGATAAACGACTACATACAGAGGCTTTTATTCATTCGGATCAAGGTGTTCATTATACAAGTCCAAAATTCCAAAAAATATTGAGAGAATACGGAATTGGACAATCAATGTCTAGGCGAGGAAATTGCTGGGACAATGCACCACAAGAATCATTCTTTGGACATATGAAAGATGAAATTAATTATCGTAGCTGTAAAACATTTGAAGAACTTCAGTGCGTAATTGATGATTATATGAATTATTATAACTGTTATCGTTGTCAATGGGGATTAAAAAAACTGACTCCTATTCAATATAGAAATCAGCTTATATCTGCTTAGTAACACTCTTTTTTAAACTGTCCTTGACATAGGGTCCATTTTTAAACTTAAAGGGGTAATCCCCTTTTTTTATATAAATTTTGGTATACTAATAAATACATAGTAAAGAGGGATCACATGAAACATATTAGTATTGGTATATTGGCACACGTAGATGCAGGTAAAACTACGTTATCTGAAAGTTTGTTATATGAAGCAAAAGCAATTCGAACACTAGGAAGAGTAGACCATAAAGATGCTTTCTTAGATTTTGATGTGCAAGAAAGAAGTCGTGGAATCACGATTTTTTCTAAGCAAGCGAACTTCAAATGGAATGATGTTTCTTTTACTTTACTGGATACACCAGGGCATGTAGATTTCTCATTAGAGATGGAAAAAACATTACAGGTCTTAGATTATGCAATTGTCTTGATTAATGCATTAGACAAGGTGCAATCACATACAGAAACAATCTTTCGATTATTAAAGCACTACCAAATCCCAACGTATATATTTATTAATAAAATGGATGTCACCTATTTCACGAAAGAAGAAATACTAAAAGACATACAATCAAAGTTACATGGAAATTGTGTTGATTTTAGTGATGTAGACAAGATGGAGGAGAGTATCGCAATGTGCGATGAAGTTGCATTAGATCACTATGTGAAGTTTCAAAAAATAGAAACAGAACATATCGCAAATGCAATTCATCAACGGAATGTATTTCCATGTATATTTGGTAGTGCCCTTAAACAAACAAACTGCAATGCATTATTAAATATAATTGAAAAATATATTGTGGAAAAGAAATACGAAGATGTCTTTAGTGCTAAAGTATTTAAAATTTCTAGAGATGAACAAAATACACGTTTACTACACCTTAAAATAATGGGTGGTAAACTACGAGTGAAATCAAATATTAATGATGCTAAGGTAGACCAAATACGTATTTATTCTGGAGTTAAGTACACGAGTGTTGATGAAGTTGTTGCAGGACAAATATGTTGTGTTAAAGGATTACCTCATGTATTGAGCGGTGAAACTATCGGTGAACATGCTAGTACATTTCAACCAGTCTTAACCTCGTTTATGAGTTATCTTGTACGTATAGAAGATGATAGCGATCCTATTGTTGTATATAAGTATTTGAAAGTATTAGAGGATGAAGAACCTCAACTTCAAGTGAAATATACAGGAAATCAAGAAATTCACCTACAGCTTATGGGAGAAATACAAATTGAAATATTACAGAAAACGATGAATGATCGATTTTCAGTACATATATCTTTTGATGAAGGAAGTGTTGTATATAAAGAAACGATTAATGAAACAGTGGAAGGTGTGGGGCATTATGAACCCTTGGGACATTATGCAGAAGTACATCTCTTATTAAGTCCATTACCTAGAAATTCAGGAATTGTATATGATAATATTTGTGATGATGAATTACTGAATAAAAAACATCAACAAACAATTATGAATCATCTACAAAGCAAGGAACATTTAGGTGTGTTGACAAGAAGTCCAATCACAGATGTGAAAATCACTTTATTAGGTGGTAAAGCACATCTTAAACATAGTGAAAGCACGGACTTTAAAGAAGCAAGTCATCGAGCAATTAGAGCTGCATTAATGGAAGCTAAAAGTATGTTGTTAGAACCTTACTACGAATATCGTATCGAACTATCACAAGCATATGTAAGTACGGCAATTTATGATTTAGAAATGATGCGAGCTACTTACAAGGTAGAATACAAAGAAGAAGATGCATGCATACGAGGAAGAGCATTAGTATCTAAAATGAATCATTACCAAAGTAAACTGCTATCCTACACAAAAGGAAGTGGAACACTTACGTTAAGTATGGATACCTATGATAAAAGTATCGATGAAAAAGATATACTTGAGAGTATAGGTTATGAACCAGATGCAGATTTAGCAAATCCTAGTGGATCTATCTTCTTTCGACATGGATCAGGGTTTTATGTGGCTTATGATGAAGTATCAACATATATGCATATTCCTTATCTACATAAGAATAAACCAATGCAAAACAAAACCTCACTAACACATAACCCAACGACGATCTCACAAGAAGAACTACAACGTGTTATGAATAGAAATATACCTAAAACTAAAGTGATTCCAAAGCAACGAGTGCAAAAAAGAGTGAGTGAAACTCATATCGGTAATAGCACTTATAAAAGTAAACCAATTTGTTTGTTGGTAGATGGTTATAATATGATCTTTTCATGGAATCAATTAAAGGAAATATCCGAGTATCAACTAGATGCAGCTAGAGAAGAATTGATACGCTTATTAAGTAGTTTTCAAGGATATAAAAAATGTAAATTAATCGTAGTGTTTGATGCTTATAAAATAGATAAGCATAAGGAAACAATAATTAATAATGGAAGTATCGACATTGTATATACGAGAAAAGCACAAAGTGCAGACCAATATATAGAATTAAGTAGTAAACAATTCAAGAATGAGTATACGCTACGAGTTGCCACAAGTGATAACCTAGAACAAATAATTGTGTTTGGACAAGGTGCATTAAGAGTGAGTGCTCAACAATTTGAAAAAGAAGTATACCAAACGTTAAAAATGCGTGACCAACAATTCAAGGAAACTCAAAAAAAAGCATGGCATCAACCCCTTGAAGAAATTAAAAAGTATAATAAATAAGGATGTCTTAAAGAAGGTGATGAACCGACCATAAATAGTTAGACTTGAAATCTAATAATAAAGGTCGGTTTTTTGTATGTATCAATGCTTGTTTACAGTGATACAACTTTAAAAGATGCGTGTATACTCTTAAATAGGTAAGGATACATTTAATTTGAGTGGCATACATTTTAATATGAAATAGAATGTATATATAAAGGTGGTAAAGTATGCCAAATAGAATTTATAAATTAAGAAAAAAAACAGGATTAAAGCAATCAGAGTTAGCATCAAAAGTGGGGATTTCTCAACAAACCCTAAGTCGTATTGAGAATGAGATTAGTGAACCAGCAATTGATGTGCTATGCGCACTAAGTGATTATTTCAACGTAAGTATAGATTATCTAATGCTACGTACAACTCATATTCAAATGGCTAATTCAGAAGATGAAGTGAATCATCTAGTAATAGAGAATTATGAATTATTGAACGTGATGAAAAAACTAACAAACAAGGAAAAATATGCATTACTTCAAATTGCTAAAGTGCTTTCCAGTGATTCGATTATTGAATAGCTTTTTTTGTTGTGTTTATGCACCAAAAAAATGGTATAATGCTCGGATAGGTTTGGGGGCATTATATGAATAAAGGGACTGCTCGTTTAATGAGCGAAGGAAGTATTAGTAAATGTATGTTGTATTTTGCGATGCCTATCTTTTTAGGTAATCTATTTCAGCAGTTGTATAGTGTTGCAGATTCATTAATTGTTGGAAATTTTTTGGGGAGTCATGCGTTAGCAGCGGTTAGTTCTTCGGGTAATTTAATCTTTTTAATGGTTGGATTTTTTCAAGGAATATCAATGGGTGGTGGAATTATAATCGCTAGATATTTCGGAGCTCGTGATCAAGAAAATGTTGAAAGAGCAGTTCATGCGACCTTCGTGTTTGGTTTGATTGCCAGTGTATTGTTGACGCTAATTGGAGTTGTGTTCACACCGTTTATCTTGGAATTGATGGGGACACCAGAAAGTGTATTACAGGATTCAATAACGTACTTACAAATATTCTTTGCAGGATCGCTAGGATTTGTTATGTACAATATATTTGTAGGTATTCTACAAGCAGTAGGAGATAGTAAATCACCTTTACGATATTTAATCATTTCTTCGTTAATCAATGTAGCGTTAGATTTATTATTTATTGGAGTAATGGGATATGGTGTTGGATCAGCGGCACTAGCAACAATAATTTCACAATTTATTAGTGCGTTTTTATGTATCTTGAAATTAACTCGTACTACTGAAATGTATAAAATAAGATTTAATAAAATCAAAATGGATGTAGAGATGCTAGGTATCATTTTCCGATTAGGACTGCCTGCTGGATTACAAAACTCTATGATTTCAATCGCAAATGTTGTTGTGCAATCGAATATTAATTCGTTCGGTGAAATGGCAATGGCAGGTTGTGGAGCATATTCTAAAATAGAAGGATTTGCATTTTTACCAATCAGTAGTTTCACCATGGCGATTACAACTTTTGTATCACAAAACCTTGGTGCGAAAGAATTTGATCGTGTTAAAAAAGGAGCGAAGTTCGGCGTCATATGTAGTGTTGTATTGGCACAACTAGTAGGTATATTGACATATTTATTTGCTAGTGAACTTATTCAAGCATTTGATTCCAACCCTGAGGTTGTTGTATACGGGGTAGGTAGGGCGCAGTCATCTGCTCTATTCTATTGCTTACTCGCTTATTCACATTGTATTAGTTCAATATTACGAGGTGCAGGTAAAACTAAAATCCCAATGCTAGTGATGCTCGTATGTTGGTGTTTAGTAAGGGTAAGTATCTTATCGTATGGAATGAGCGTTGTACATTCCATTCAACTTGTTTACTGGGTATATCCATTTACATGGGCATTGAGTTCATTGGTATTCTATGTGTATTATAAAAAAGCGAATTGGTTGTAAATAGATTAGAAGTACCATGTCTTGATAGGCATTGTGCAAGATACTAATAAAAGTAAATATAATTGATGACTTATCACTAGATAAGTCATTTTTTATTATCTACTATCCGAACGATATTGATAATGAATATGTATGATAATAATAGGAGGAAGAGCCTATGCATACTATAGTGTAAAAAAAGGAATAAAAGATGCTTTACCATCTATTGAAATAGATTGAAAAATGATACAATACTTGTATATAATTAGGAGAATATAAATGAAACTAAAAGCAATATATAAGCATTTCAAAGGAGATTATTATTTTATTGAAGACATTGCAACGCATAGTGAAACGATGGAGCGTTATGTGGTGTATCGTAAGTTGTATGGAGATTGTAGCTTATATGTTAGACCCTATGATATGTTTGTAGAAGAAGTAGACCATGATAAATATCCGGATGTAAAACAAAAATATCGCTTCACATTGTGCGATATAGAAAGTGAAAGGTAATATATGCAAACATACATAATGGCAATTGATCAAGGGACGACAAGTAGTCGTGTCATCATTTTTAATCATAAGTTAGAAATAATAGTACAAGCCCAAAAAGAATTTACACAATATTTTCCTCGTTCAGGTTGGGTAGAACATGACGCGAATGAAATATGGCTAAGTGTATTAAGTTGCATGAGCGAGGCTTTTATAATATCTGGGATTGAACCTTCACAAATTGATAGTATTGGGATTACGAATCAAAGAGAAACTACAGTTGTGTGGGAGAGAGATAGTGGATTACCTATCTACCATGCATTGGTATGGCAATCTAGACAAAGTGATACGATTTGTGATGAATTAAAACAGCGAGGTCTGGAGCCTTTATTTAAAGAAAAGACAGGGTTATTAATTGATCCTTACTTTTCAGGAACGAAAGTTCGTTGGTTATTAGATAATGTTGAAAATGCACAAGAAAAAGCAGATGCAGGAAACCTAATGTTTGGAACAATCGACAGTTGGATTGTATATAAACTAAGTGGTGGAAAAGTTCATGTTAGTGACTACTCAAATGCATCAAGAACCCTACTTTATAATATATATGACTTATGTTGGGATGATGAAATTCTATCTATCTTAAATATTCCTAAGAGTATGCTACCAGAAGTTAAGCCTTCATCAGAAGTATATGGAACGAGTGCAACGACAGTGTTGTTTAATCATGAAATTCCGATTGCTAGTATGATTGGAGATCAACAAGCTGCATTATTTGGACAAGGGTGTTATGAAGCAGGAATGTGCAAAAACACGTACGGGACTGGTTGTTTTATGTTGATGAATACGGGGAACAGCGCAATTCAATCGAAACATGGATTAATTACTACTCTAGCTTGGGGACTGGATGGAACTGTCGAATATGCATTGGAAGGTAGTATCTTCGTAGCAGGAAGTGCGATTCAGTGGCTAAGAGATGGGTTAAAACTATTTGAACATGCCAAAGAGAGTGAAGCGTTAGCTAATTCTATCTCAAGTAGTGAAGGTGTCTATGTAGTACCAGCATTTGTAGGACTAGGTGCACCGTATTGGGACGATAAGGCAAGAGGTGCTATATTTGGGTTAACTAGAGGAGTGAGTGATGCACATATCGCTAGAGCTACACTAGAAAGTATCGCTTATCAAAGTAGAGATGTGATAGAAGCGATGCAAAAGGATTCAAATATTAACCTCATCTCCTTAAAAGTAGATGGAGGAGCAGTCTCAAATACATATTTAATGCAATTCCAAAGTGATCTACTTCAAAAAGAAGTGAGTGTTGCAAGTATTAGTGAAACAACAGCGCTAGGAGCAGCGATGTTGGCAGGATTAGCAACTGGTTATTTTAAAGACAAAGAGGAATTAAAAGCAATGCATGCAGGAAGTAGTTTATATGCTCCAACACAGGACAAAGAAGTAGTAGACGATTTATATGAGGGATGGAAGCACGCTGTTTCATGCGTATGTAAATACCATGATTAATACCTATACAAATAATATTTTAAATGTTACAGTGAACTAGGAAGTGATAATGATGGAAAAAATAAAAAATATAAATGAAGTTATATACTACTTATATCAACAAGAAATTGTATGTAGTATAAGGAAGCATAAAGCTACCTATTTTGCATTAAGAGATGAAAAGATAGTTGCGAAAAGTATGAATGCTACCTATCTGATTGACGAAGAAACATTAGTAGAGCTATTTGAAGAAGAAGCCTTTTATTTGTATGAAAAACAAGAAGAAGATGCTTCAGAAGAAGCTTTGTTAAAAGATAAAGAATACTATAGTTGGACACATAAATAGAGGGAGATACAAACATGAAAACAATATTTTTCGATTTAGATGGAACATTGTTATCGATGGATTTAGAATTGTTTATAAGTTCTTACATGACACAAATAACTAGTTTTTTTAGAAACCAAGGAAGAGATGTGAATAGTATAGTCGCTGGGATGTCTTCGGGAATTAAAGCGATGCTAGTCAATGATGGAAAGCAAACAAATGAAGACGTATTTTGGAAAGCGTTTAGTAAGGCTGCAAACTTAGAGCGTGAGCAAATGCTAGATGAGTTTAATACATTTTATGGATTGGAATTTCCAAAATTAAAAGAATGTGTAGAAGCAAATCAATATATTGTGAAAGCAATAGGTACTTTAAAAGAAAAAGGATATACGATGTATGTTACAACAAATCCGATATTTCCAAAAATGGCAGTATATGAAAGATTACGCTGGGCAGGCTTAGATCATGCAGACTTTGTCGATGTAACTAGTTATGAGAATAGTTCTTATTGTAAGCCGAATGTAGAATACTATAAACAATTTATGGCGACACAAAATGTAGCAGTAAGTGAGTGTTTAATGGTTGGAAATGATTCGATAGAAGATGGAGCGATTCAACAATTAGGTGTAGAATTATACTTGATCGATGACTTTTTAATCCATAAAGGAGAAGGGGAACCTTCGTGCAAATATATAAGTAACAGCGCTAAGTTTTTAGAGTTTGTTGAAAAATTACCAAACGTATAGTAATATAAAAACGATTTTTTTTGATTCAATAAAATCGTTTTTTTTATACTATTCAACACGTAATAAACATTTCATAGACAAGAGATAATCAATGTAGTTTTGTGATATACTATTAATAAAGAGGTAAATAAAGAGGGCGATTTCATGAAAATAGTAAGTATAATAAGGTTGGATGAGCAGACGATACAACAATTATCTAGATTCGGAAATTTAAAAGTAGTGAAAAGAAGTAGAATACAAGAAAGTGATGTTATTGATGCTGAAATAATTATTGGAAACATCCCTAAAGAAATGATGCCAAAGTGTGAAAAACTTAAGTTTTTACAATTGGAAAGTGCTGGGAATGAGAATTATATACCATACTATCGAGAGGGTTTAATCATATGTAATGCCTCAGGGACGTTTGGCGAAAGTATAGCAGAACATTTGGTGATGTCTACGTTAATGTTATTTAGAAATATGGATATTTATATGAAGCAACAAAACCAACATCAATACCTACCAATGAGAGCGACGAAGTTAATTGTGGGCTCTCGAGTGCTTATTTATGGTACTGGAGATTTAGGGCAAAGCTTTGCGAAAAAACTTAAATCTTTAGGAGCGAAAACAATCGGTGTTAAACGAATTCCTTGTACAGTTGATTACTTTGATGAAATATATACGAGTACTCATGTGAGTAGTATATTACCTAGTGTAGATGTCGTTGCTTTTTGTTTGCCTAAAAGCGAAGAAACGACAGCTATCTTTAAGGAAGTGCACATGAATCGATTAGCGAAAGATTGCATTATATTAAATGTTGGACGAAGTAATGCGATAGACCAAAATATGATAGTTGAATATTTGCGAAATGATAACATAGGTGGAGCGATGCTTGATGTATTTGATGAAGAACCTATTGCGTCAAATAGTCAATTGTGGGACTGTGATCGCTTGCTTATCACACCGCATGTCGCAGGCAATTTTGCGAACGAGTATACATATCAGTGCTTTTATGAAATAGTGAATTATAATGTGAAAGCATATACAGAAGGTTTGCGGATGAAAAATATAATTAATAGAAGAAATGGATATTAGGCTTAGCCCTATAAATATATAGCTGTTTGTGATATAATATAATCAATTGTGCATAAATATAATGACCATAATTTAGAAAAAATAGAAAGAAGAGGAAAAATATGGATGATGTAAAAATATTCGCCTTAGGTGGATTGGATGAAAATGGAAAGAATATGTATATTGTTGAGGTTAATAAAGTAATTTTTGTGATTGAAGCTGGAATTATGATCCCTGATGGTTCTTTATTAGGAGTAGAATTTATTATTCCTGATTTTACATATTTAATTGAAAACAAAAAAAGAATTGGAGGTATTTTTATTACACATGGACATGATGATGTAATGAGAGCATTGCCTTATTTATTAAAACAAGTGAATGCACCAGTGTATACTGGATTATTTACTTCAATTTTATTAGAAGAAAATTTAAAGAAAGAAAAAGTTAAAAATGCGAATATTCGCGTGATTGATAGAAGTTCAAAATTAACAATCGAAGGCGTAGAAATTCGTACGTTTGCGATGACTCACTCAGTACCAGATTCATTTGGGATTGCGTTTAATAGTAGTCAAGGATACATTGTGTACAGTGGAGAATATTGTTTTGACTACAATATTCGTAGTAAAGAATTTGATTGTGATATCAATGAACTTAGCGAAATCGGTAAAAAAGGAGTTCTTTGTTTATTAGCTGAATCTGGAGGGGCAGAAACAAAAGGACATACTGCACCAAAACATAGAATTAGTGATAAAGTAGCACCTATTTTCGATGAAAATGAAGGACGTTTTATTATTGCGATATACAAACAAAGTTTATTTAGAATTATGGAAATAATAGATTTAGCAATTAAGAATAAAAAGAAAATCTTTTTCCATGATGACAGTTTAAAACATATTATTGATGAAATGGAACGTATCGGATACTATAAAATTCCAAAAGAATTAATCGTGAGTAAAAAAGACTTTAATAATGACATGGAAGATATCGTTATTTTAGTAACAGGTACTGGAAAACGTGTGTATATTAAGATGTCTAATATTGCTACTAGAGAAGATTCATTAGTACAAGCAAGACCAAGTGATACAATTATTATTGGAGCACTTGTAGTAAATGGAACTGAAAAAGAAGCTGTAGGGATGGAGAATGAATTTTATCGTGAAGGTGGAACAATTTATTCATTCAAATCTAAAGATGTAATGTCTATGCATCCTTCTTCAGAAGATTTAAAAATGGCATTGTATTTATTCAAGCCTAAATACTACATGCCAGTGAAGGGTCAATACCGTCATTTAATTAAAAATGCAGATTTAGCAACAAGCATGGGGTATACACCAGATCGTATCGTATTATGTGATAATGGACAAGTAGCTAATTTCAAAAAGAAATCATTGGTATCTATGACAAAAGATATAGAGCTTAAAGATGTATTAATTGATGGGAATGAAAACTGGGATGTTACAGGAGTTGTCTTAAAAGATAGAGAAATGTTGTCGAATGATGGTGTTATGGTTATTGGAGTAACATTGAACTTTAGAACGAAAAAAATAGTTAGTGGAATTGATGTACAAACAAGAGGGTTAATTTACTTAAAAGATGCAGATTACATTGTAAAAGAAGTAATGAATATTATGCAAACTTGTATTGAAACTGCAGTTAAAGAGCGTCGTTATGAAAATATTGAAGCAAGAATGGAAGCGAGAGATAAGATTACACGTTATTTAATGAAACAAACAGGAAAAAGACCGATGGTGTTACCTGTAATATTAGAAATGAATTAATTAATTAAGGGGGACGTATGGCAACAAAAAAGAAGTCTAGATCAAGTAAACAAATAGATGATCAACAACAAGAAATACTTCTATACGTATATTCTTTGATTGTTATCGCGTTGTCTTTGGTTGGTTTATTAGAAGTTGGTATCGTAGGTGTTTTCCTAACTAAGGTGATTACCTTTATTGTAGGTAATTTATATGGGTTAGTGTATGTTACTTGTATTGGACTATCAATTGTATTGATTAAAGATAAATCATTGAAATCATTACGTAGTAAACACTGGATAGGATATATTTGTATATTTAGTGCTTGGTTACTATTGTGCTCATTACCTCAAAATGAAAATTTTGTTGGAATGAGTGTAGTGAGTGAATACATTGAAAACACTACTTTAATTATGGATGGAAAAGTAGCGTGTCAAGGAGGATTTCTTGGTGCGTTATTATATGCAATAAGTTCGTTGTTGTTTGATCGAATTGGTACGTATATTGTCATCGTATTAATCTTTATACTTGGGTTGTTATTGGTTGTTAATAAAGAAGTGTTCATGAAGATAAAAGGATATTTATTAATTACAAAAAATGATGGCTTAGAAAAAAGAAATATCAGAAGAGAAAAAAGAGAACTAAGAAAAGAAGAAAAAAAATCAGCAAAAGAAGAAAAACAATCGAAAGATTTATCTTTTATTGACTATGATGAAGTCAATAAAAATGATGAAGTAGTAGAAAAAGTTGATGAAGTAGTTGTCAAAAAAGAACCTTCTAAATTTATGCATGTGAATGATATCTTAGGTGATGAAGAGGAACTATTCGTAGATAATACGTTAGTGAATACTTCTGCTAGTGCATTATTAGCTACTCCTAGTGCTGAAAATACAAAGTATATGAAAGATTTTAGTAAATACAAGTTACCTAGTTTACGCTTGTTACAAGCTCAAAAACCGAAGGGTAAATCAAATGTGAATGCAACTAATGCGGCACAGGCAGGGAAGCGTCTTGTAGAAATATTAGCACAGTTTTCTGTGCCAGTAACACTGGTAGCAACTCATATTGGACCGAGTGTTACTAAGTTTGAACTAAAACCTGAAAATGGAGTTCGAGTAAATAAAATAAGTAATTTACAACAAGATATAAAAATGGGATTAGCGGCTCAAGACATACGAATTGAAGCGCCAATTCCAGGGAAATCAAGTGTAGGAATTGAAATTCCTAATCAAGAAAAAACAATGGTTACAATGAAGGATTTAATTCGTAATGTACCCGAAGAAGAGGCAGAAGAAAAATTATTGTTTACCCTTGGAAAAGATTTAATGGGACAAGGAGTATACGGTAAATTAAATAAACTACCTCACTTATTAATTGCTGGTTCTACCGGAAGTGGAAAATCAGTATGTGTAAATACAATTATATGTAGTGTCTTAATGAGAGCGAAACCCGATGAGGTTAAGATGTTACTTATCGATCCTAAAAAAGTGGAATTCGCACAGTATACGAATGTACCTCATTTAATTGCACCAGTTATTACAAATGCAGAAGAAGCAAATCGTGCATTAAAAGTCGTTGTTAAAATGATGGATGATAGATATGATATGTTTGCGAAAGCAGGAGTTAGAAATATTGCTGGATTTAATGACTATATTCAAAATCATCCAGAGGAAACAATAAAGAAAATGCCGTTTATCATGGTTGTTATTGATGAATTGGCGGATCTAATGTTGATTGCCTCAAAAGAGGTGGAAGCAAGTATTCAACGTATAACACAGCTTGCAAGAGCTGCTGGTATTCATTTGATTGTTGCAACTCAGAGACCTTCGGTAGATGTAATTACCGGAATTATTAAAGCAAACATTCCAAGTAGAATAGCCTTTGCGGTATCTAGTGCTATCGATTCAAGAACGATACTGGATCAACAGGGTGCAGAAAAACTATTAGGTAATGGAGATATGTTATATCTACCAACAGGAACACAAGTGTCTACTCGTTTACAAGGGTGCTTTATGTCTGATGATGAGGTGGAAGCCATTGCGAATGCTTGTTCTTCTCAATCGTTACCAAGGTATGAAGATGTATTCTTGAGATTAGACCAAATTGATGGACAAGGCGCTAGTGTGAGCGAATCGAATGATCCTCTGTATGAAGAAGTGAAACAATTTGTAATTGAAACACAACGTGCAAGTACGTCTTATATTCAAAGGAAATTTTCAGTAGGGTATGCAAGAGCTGCTCGATTAGTTGATATGCTTGAAGCGCAAGGAGTAATAGGTGCTTCAAGAGGCAGTAAACCAAGAGAAGTATTTCATAAAAATGAAGAATAGATTTAAAAAAACTGTGAAAGCAGTTTTTATCTTTATATAAAGGCACATACTAACCTAGAAAGGAAATGATGTATGCAAAAATTAAAAATAATAAGAGATGATAGATTCAAGAATATTCATGTTCAAGTACGAATGATTGCTAAATTAGAAGAAGAAAAAATAAATGCGAGGATGATATTAGCGTATCTAATGAATGAAGTTTCTAAAAAATATGATACAAAACAAAAACTGAGTAATGAACTAGATCGCTTATATGGAGCTTCTTATCATGCTTCATCAACTATTGTTGGGGCAACTCAAGTGTTTATATTTAAAACAAAAACAATTCATCCTAAATATATGAAGAATAATATCGATTTATTAAGTGCGCAGTGTGAATTACTTTCAGAATTTATTATGCGTCCTAATATGATAGATGGAAGTTTTAATAGTGAAAATATTGAAGAGGCTAAAAGAAATTTAAAAAATAGTATGCAACGTATGTTTGATGATCCAAGTTCATATTGTATGAATAAGGCACTAAAGGTTGCAGGATATGGACAACCATTAGGATGTAGTGTTAGCGATGATTTGAATAAAGTAGATGAGGTAACAGCCCAAGAAATATATGAAGCATATCAAGAATTGATCACGAACCTACAAGTGGATATCCAAGTGCTAGGGGATGTGGAAAAAGATGCAGTTGAAGAGTGTATCCACAAATATCTTACAACAACAAGTGAGGTAAGAGGGGAAGTAACGCCTGATTATCGTATGAAATATGTAGAGATGGATAAACATATGGAAGAAGTTAAACCATTGTCACAGAGTTATTTAACAAGCGTGTATACGACACAAATTTCGAATCGTGATGAACAATACTCAGCATTACGAATAGCGAATATTATATTCGGACAAATTCCTTCATCATTGTTGTTTCAAGAATTAAGAGAAAAAGAAAGTTTATGTTATTCAGTGTATTCAGCCCTAAATCCTTATGATGCTGTATTGTTGGTGGCAACGGGAGTTGATACGATAAACATCGATAAAACAAAGAAATTGATAGACGTGCAACTAACAAGAATGAAAAATGGTGAATTTGATGATAATTTAGTTCCAGTAGCGAAAAAAATGTTAATTAATTCATTAAAATCAAGTAAGGATGACGTAAATGCTATATTCGCATTAGAGTATCGTAATACGTTATTTGGAATAACTGACAGTGTAGACGATATGATCACGAAGATAGCGTCAGTGAATAAAAAAGATGTTGTTGAAATTATGAAGCAAGTAGAATTGGTTACGACTTATACTGTGAAGGGAGTTCAAGAAGATGATTAAACATTACAATGAACGTTTCGATGAAACGTACTATACGAAAACATTAGAGAATGGATTACAAGTTGTATTGTGGGAAAAGAAAAACTTTGATAAATCATACTTTATGATGGCGACACCTTTAGGTGGATTAGATTTAAATCAAGTAGATGAAGCAAACAACACATATGAATTTCCAGCAGGGATTGCTCATTTTCTAGAACATAAAATGTTTGAAAATGAAGAAGCAGATGTGATGGACTTGTTTTCTCAAATGGGTGCGAATGTAAATGCATTTACTTCGTATAGTGAGACTGCATATTACTTCTCAACTAGTGAGGATTGTATTGAACCCCTACATTTATTGTTAGATTTTGTACAAGACTTACAAATAAGTGAAGAGTCGGTAGAAAAAGAAAAAGGAATTATTATTCAGGAATTAGAAATGTACCAACAAATGAGTGAGGTACGTTTAATCAATGAGAGTTTAAACTCTCTGTATACAAATCATCCATTAATTTATGATATTGGAGGAGATAATGAAAGTGTATCTAGTATTACTAAGCAACAATTAGAAGAGTGTTACGCATTAAACTATCATCCATCTAAAATGATATTGGTAGGAGTATGTTCTCTAGATTCAGCAGTAGTAATGAAGGAAATTGAAGCGAACCAAAGTAAAAAGCAATTTCCGAAATGCCCTCAAGTAGTGCGTGCTTCATTTGATGAACCAACTGAAATATGTGTGAAAGAAAAAACAATTGTGATGGACGTTGGTATGCCTAGAGTTTGTGTTTCTTACAAGTTAGACAAATTGAATAGTGCAAAAGAACGAAATTTATATGAATGGTGCTTTAAAATCATATTTGATTACTATTTTTCTAGTTTAAATAGCGAATATCAAACTTGGTTGGATAAAGAAATCATAAATACATCATTTAACTTTGAAATTGATTTTGGTGATGATTACAGTTTGATTATGTTTTATACCGAAACGAAACAAAAAGAATCGTTTGTTTCATTAATCAAAGAAGTGTTAAAAGGAATTAAAGGACTCGATGAAAGTACTCTAATTCAGTTGAAAAATAGATATTTCGGAATGAGTATTAATGCATTGAATTCACACCAACAAATAGCAACGTCTTATATGCGTGGTTATTTTATGGGGATGGACTTCTTTGAATCGATTGAAGATTTAGAATCAATCACACTTTCTGATATAAATGAAGCGTTCGCTTTATTAGATACAGAGCGTTGTAGTATCGTAGAAGTATCTAAATAGTTAATTAATCAAAAAAACAACCTATTTTAAAGGTTGTTTTTTTATGTAGCTACTAGTTAGCAACAGTTTAATGATTTGTATAAAAATCATATTTTATTATAATTATATTGGGATACAGAGAAGGAGTGGTATGTTAAACCAATTTGTAGTTGTAGGAAAAGTAAAAGAAATTTCAAGTATTAAAGAAACGGGTACGGGATTTAAGTATGCTACATTACTAGTAGAAGTGACTAGAAGTTTTAAGAATTCAGAAAATGTATACGAAAGTGATAATATGCTGTTTATGTTGTGGAGAGGTGTTGCTGAAAATTGTGCAAATTCATGTGTTCATGGTGATTTTGTTGGTATAAAAGGAAGAATTCAAAGTAAGGAGCATGCTGGGAATGAAGGTGTAACATTTTATAATTATGACTTAATTGCTGAAAAGGTATCTTTTCTAAAAAACGAAGAATAATGTAAAGGTTGAAGTATGTCTTCAACCTTTTTTACATGACAGTTGCATATCATGTAAAACTAATTTTGTAGTATAGAAAATCTATGGTATACTAGTAAAAGGGTGATTTTATGTACGATGTAATAATAATAGGCGCAGGACCAGCAGGGTTAATGTGCAGTGCTCAATTGAGCGAAAAATTGAATACTCTAATAATAGAGAAAAAGGACACGGCAGCCAATAAACTATTGTTGACTGCAGGAGGGAGATGTAATCTAACTAATAACAAGGAAAATAAACCTTTTTTAGAAGAAATATCTCATAATAAGAAATACTTATACAGTACGATTCATAGTTTTGGACCAAAAGAAGTTATGGAATTTTTTAGTGAACATATTGAATTAAAAGAAGAAGAAGACAATAAAATGTTTCCTAAAAGTAATAAGGCTAAGGATGTATTAAAAGTCTTAATGAAAAAACAACACGGAATGATTCATTATGAAGAAGAAGTGAAAGAAATTAAGGTACTTGAAAAAGGGTTTAAGGTAATTACGAACAAGAGAGTTTACGATACGAACAATGTAGTTGTTGCAAGTGGAGGATCTAGTTTCAAAAAAACAGGAAGCACCGGAGATCACATGAAGTTTGCGAAGCAATTAAATCAGCCGGTTATTCCTTTGTATCCAGCAGAAACAAGTATCATTTTAGAAGCGATACACGATATTGCAGGAGTTAGTTTTGAAGATGTAGTCATAAAGGCGAAGAAACACAAGGCTAGTGGGCATTTAATGTATACGCATAAAGGGTTAAGTGGTAGTGCAGTGATGAAAATTTCTGAACATATTCATTTAGAGAATATAAAAGAAATTAGAGTTGATTTTTTAGTAGATAAAAGTGTTGAAGATATTTTGAATTTCTTTGAAGCAAATAGAGAAAGTCAAATAAATACAGTAGTGGCTAAACTTACTACGAAAAGGTTTGCAAGTCATTTAGTGAAGTTAGCAGAAATTGATGAAGCCATTTTAGTAAAACAATTAGATCCGAAACAGCATTTAAAAATTGCTGATTTGTTGAAGGATCATATATTTAAAGTGACGGGAAGTTCTCCATTAGAAACAGCTTATGTAAGTGGTGGTGGAATTGATGTGAAAAAAATTGACACAAAAACATTTGAGTCAAAAATACACCGTGATCTTTATTTCATTGGTGAATGTTTAGATTTCCATGGACCAATCGGTGGATACAATATTACGCTTGCGTTATCTACTGGGCACAGTGCAGCTCAATCGATATTGAATAAATAAATATATAAATAAAACCCCCATTCAATTATTGAATGGGGGTTAATTTGTTGATGATTATCTGTTGTAGTATTCTACTACTAATAATTCATTAAATTCTGCGTTTAATTCAGATCTTTCAGGAGCACGTAAGTATGTTCCTTTTTTAGCTTTAGCATCTACATTAACATATGCAGGTGCATTTAAAGTTGCTTCTAATGCATCAGTAATGAAGTGTAAGTTTAAAGATTTTTCTTTAACTTCAATAACATCTCCAGGTTTTACTGTGAATGAAGGAATATCAACTTTTTTACCATTTACTAAGAAATGTCCGTGGTTTACTAATTGACGAGATTGTCTACGAGTTGTAGCGAATCCCATACGGTATACAACGTTATCGAATCTAGCTTCTAATAAAGTTAAGAAGTTAAGTCCTGTAACACCGTTCATGCTGCTTGCTTTTTTGAATGTGTTTACGAATTGACGTTCGTTAACCCCATACATAAAACGAACTCTTTGTTTTTCTCTTAACTGTAAACCGTAGTTAGTTAATTTGATTCGTTTTGTAGGACCGTGTTGTCCTGGTGCGTATTGACGTTGTTTTCCTTTCGAAAACTCTTTCCCTGTTTCTAAGATTGAGAATCCAAGGCGTCGTGAAGTTTTGTTTACTGGTTTAGTAATTCTAGCCATAATTAAATGTCCTCCTTATTGTTTCACTAATCGTAAAACAATAACAGTACGATACAAATCATCATTGAATGGTGTTAATACCTACGATATCTTCGCTCACAGGCAGCCGAGTTACTCAATATCCCGCAGTTTGCGTTATTAACGCAATAATCATTGACTTTGTATGCTGCTATCATTTTGACGCTTATTAATTATACCAAACATCACTTATTTGTCAAACATAAAAGCAATAAATATGCTTGTTTTGAAGGATATACTTGAAAAATCAAAGAATTATGTAAGAACTATAATATATTTTTAAAAATAGAGTTCAAATTCTTGTGAGAATATAAATAAAAAGTAAAGAAAAGCGAGTGAAAATATGTTACAATAATCTAAATGAGGTGAACGTATGCAAGATTTATTTAATCAAATAAAATCAAACATTAGCCAGGAGATGGTAATCGTTGGTGGTGTGGTTTTATTGTTGATACTTATTTTATCCATTGTAATTCATTCAATGCGTATAAAACAAACAAACAAAGAATTGAAACAGTTAGAAGCTAGATATGCAGAGTTTAAAGGAGTTCCACTTTCTTTTAAATTAAACAAGGCTACGGCTTTGTCAAAAGTGAATGCAACTATCATAGATCTAGTGCTACAGTTACAAGAAGATTTTGATAAGGTACAAGAGCTATTGAAAGAATTCAGTGTGTCTTTAGCTGAAATTGATGATTTTGTATACTCTAGAAAAAATCGCAAAGCACAAGAAACGATGAAAACATTAACACCTTTAATCGAGCAGTGCGAAGGATTATTATGTGACTTAGATGCGAAACTAGATCAAGTGTTGGAACAAGAGAATACACAACGTAACAATATTAATACGTTGAAAACATTGTTCCGAAATATCAAAAAGAACTATTCTCAATGCAGAAATAATTATCGTCAAAGCTGTGAGTATATTGATGTATTAGTTACTAAAATAGAAAATATGTTTACGATCTTTGAAGAATGGATGTATGCTTCTGAATTCAATAAAGCAAATGATAAATATAATGAAATTAATGAAACGTTAGCTACATTACAAATATTGTTGGATGAAATTCCTCCTTTATATGAAAAAGCAAGTGTTGTATTACCGATGAAAATGGAAGAAACGAAATTAAGTGCACAAAGTGCAATGCAACGTGGGGTCTATTTATCGCATTTAGATTATGATACAAACATTGAATTAATACAGGAACTTAATAATACTTGTCTTGCCAAACTAAGTGATTGTATCTTAGATAATATTTCAACTACTATTAAAGATTGTGAAACAAGACTAGATACTCTACAATCACATATTGATAAAGAAGAGATAAGTTTTGATAGTACATTACATAAATCGTTAACGATGTTTCAATTTATTAAAGAATTAAATGATGGGGCTCAAAGTATTAGAGAAACTTATGAAAGAGTATATGAACGATTTGGTTTTGAAAATTTACAAGTAGATTTAGATAAATTAAATGAAGACTTAGACGTGTTAAATGCGAGTAAAATGAAAGTGGAAAATAGTATAAATGAAAAGAATGTACCGTACTCTATAATCATTTTATCTTTTGATGATGTTGAAGAAAAAGCATTTAAGATTGAAAAATTAGTGAAACAGATCAAAATTAAATTAGATAATGCGACGAGTGATGAAGAAAGAGCAAAAAAACAATTGATAAAACTACAATTAATTGTGAATGAAATGAGAACAAATATTGTGAAAAATAAGTTACCTTCAATTGATGTTAAATTTGAAGATGATGTAAGAAATGCTAATATTTTTATTATTGATATTAAAGAAATTTTAAGTGGAACACCATTGGACGTAGTTCGTTTAAATGTCAAACTAGAAGAAGCTATTGATTATATTTATACGTTATATAATTCAGTGAATAATTTAGTGAGTATGGCTAGTATGGTTGAACATGCAATTGTTTATGGAAATAAATATAGAAGTAGAAATACGGAGATTGATTCAGAACTAACAAGAGCAGAATTATGCTTTAGTAATGGACAATATACGAGAGCGTTAAAAATATCAATCACAGCGATTGAAAAACATCAGCCAGGTGCGTATTCTAAAATTGTAGGGAATAATGGTGGAGGAGAATCATATGTCTAAACAAGTGTTTCTAGACTATGCGTCATGTACACCAATAGATGAAGCATTAATGAACACGTATATTACCTTATTAAATAAATACTATATTAATTCAGAAGCTGTATACGATAGAGGTGTAGAGGTTTATGATTTAGTAGAAAAAAGTAGAAAAATGATTGCGCAACTAATGAAGGTACGAGCTCAAGATATCTTATTTACAAGTGGAGCAAGTGAGTCAAATAGTTATGCGATTAAAGGGTATTGTTTGAAAAACAAACATAAAGGAATGCATATTATAACGAGTGCAATGGAGCATTCAAGTGTCTTACATAGTGTACAACAATTAGAAGAAACGTTCGGCTTCAAGGTTACTTATCTTCCAGTAAATAAAGAAGGTAAAGTAAGTGTAGAGGATGTTCAAAGTGCAATAACAAAAGAAACAATTTTAGTTAGTGTAATGAGCGTGAATAATGAAATCGGGAGTATACAGCCAATTCATTCGATTGCTAAATTATTAAAAGAATATCCAAATATTAAGTTTCATGTAGATGCTGTTCAAAGTATTGGTAAACTTGATTTAGACTTAACAGATATCGATATGATGAGTGTTACTAGTCATAAGCTGTATGGAGTTAAGGGTTGTGGAATTTTATATGCGAAGAGCAATATTGAATTATTAGCAATCATTAATGGTGGACAACAAGAAAAAGGAATACGAGGAGGAACGCTGAATGCGCCAGCTTGTATTTTGTTTGCGAAAACACTTAGAATAGCATTAGAAAACAAAGAAGCTCATTATAAGAGTGTGCAAGAAATGCATACCTATGTACGAGAAAAATTACAAGAGGAAGAGATGATTGTGATTAATAGTCCAATGGATGCTTGTCCTTATATATTGAATTTCTCTTGTATTAAATTAGGCAGTGAAATTATGATGAACGCATTAAATGAAAAACAAATCTGCGTGTCTTCACAAAGTACTTGTTCTTCAAGGACGAAAGCTCCATCAAGCACACTTCGTGCGATGAATTTAGATGAAAGTATTACGTTTGGAGCAATTCGTGTTTCATTCTCACATCTAACTAGTAGAGATGAATTGGATTATTTTATAGAAAGTGTAAAGGAAATTATAAATGAATATAAAACAAGATAAAATAGTATACGATCATATCTTAATAAGATATGGAGAATTATCAACAAAAGGTAAAAACAAAAAGGATTTTATTAATCGTTTATACCACAATATTAAAAATGCATTGCGCTCATTTGACAATATCACTATTGAAAAAACACATGACCGTACTTATGTCTTATTACATGGAGAAGACCCAACACCTATTTGCGAAAAATTAAAAATGGTGTTTGGAATTTCATCATTCTCTTTAGCTATTAAAATTGATAGTGATTTAGAGTTGATGAAGGAAATGTCACTTAAGATAGCTAGTGAATTTGAAGGTGAAACGTTTAAAATGGAAACAAGACGTCATCACAAACAATTCTTTTATGGTAGTGATGAAATTAATCGTGCATGTGCAACGGATATCTTAATCAATACTGAGTTGAAAGTAAATGTTAGAAAACCAGATTTACGTATTGCGATGGAAGTGCGTGAATATCATACATATATTATGACAAACAAGATTAAAGGAGCAGGAGGATATCCTGTAGGAGTGAATGGAAAAGCCTTGGTTATGTTAAGTGGAGGAATTGATTCTCCTGTAGCCTGTTTTGAAATTATGAAAAGAGGAGTTGCAATTGAATGTATTCATTATGCATCACCACCATATACTTCTCAAAGAGCAATGGATAAAGTGAAACAATTAGCGAGTGTAGTAGCAACGTGTCAAGGACATGTTCGCTTACATACAATTCCTTTTACGCCACTACAATTAGAAATATATAAACAATGTAATGAAAGTTATGCTATCACAATTATGCGTAGAATGATGTACCGTATTGCTGAAGAAGTATGCCAAAAACAAAGATGTTTAGCGATAGCTAACGGAGAATGTTTAGGACAAGTAGCTTCTCAAACTTTAGAAAGTATGAATGTGATTAATGAAGTGGTTAATATACCAGTATTAAGACCGTTAATTTCGATGGATAAATTGGAAATTATTAGTATTGCAGAACGAATTAAAACTTACGAAATTTCAATTCAACCGTTTGAAGATTGTTGTACAATCTTTACTCCAAAAGCGCCAGTAACGAAACCAACAAGTAAAAAAGCGAATTTTATGGAAGCTAAATTTGAATACCAAACATTTATTGATACATGTATCAGTGAAATGACTTCTGAAAATATTTATCCTGATTATCAAGCAAATATAGAAGAAGATTTATTTTAGTATATAAATAATGTAATCACCCATACTATTTATGAGGTGAGTTATGAAAAAGCAAAGACTTTATAAAGAAGAGGCAGCTCAAGCAGATTTATTTCATTTTGAGTTAGGAAATGAGCTAGGTGCTCATATTCAAAAAGAAATAAATGAAAAGAAAAGAATTGCCGAAGAACGTAATAAAGTAAATCAAAATGAAGTAGATGAAAAGAAAAGATAGCCATATGGCTATCTTTCTTTGTGTATCCCTTTGTTATCTGATAAATA
>CAMQRS010000020.1 GCA_947036815.1 uncultured Erysipelotrichaceae bacterium | reverse complement strand
ACTTTTCCCCTCCCAATCTGGAAAAACCAATTTAATTTTTTGGTTTTTTTTTTTTTTATCCCCCCCCCCCCCGGAAATTCAAAGAATTCATGAAGTGTTGTAAATTTTATTATAGGAACACCCACCACTTACGAATATATATAAGTAGGGGGTGTTATTTTTGGGAAAATTAATTTTACTTTTAGCAAATTCGGGTGTTCCTGTATTAGTTGCGATTGAAATGCTTCTTAAATATGTAGAAGGACAAGATGAAATGGAATTACAGATGTTAAAAAAAGCGTTGTTAAAAGAATTTTTATAACTTTTATAATCTTTTATTTGTTTTGTATTGAAATATCTTATTTGAAGCTTAACTTGGGATGTTTCAATAAGTAAAGATAGTTACAATTCAAATACGCTTAAGAAGTGAGTGAGAATAAAAGGAGAGGAGAAAAAACATGATAATTGTGAAATGTAGATATAAAAACAATGGACTGGCTAGAGTTAAAGAAGTTTTAAAGGTAATTGAGTATAACGGTGATTATAAGTGAATTGATTCTTTAATGATTGATATTAAAATTTTTAGTATTTGTAATTAAGGTGGTATAGTATAATTTGTGAAGATAGCGTTGACATTAGGTGTCAATGCTATCTCTTTTTATTCATAAGGAGGAAATTATGATAGCAGCATACATAAGAGTATCAACTCAAAAACAAGTGAATGAAGGGGTCAGTATAGAAATGCAGAAAATGCAAATTATTAAGCATCTTAAATTGATTGAATTAATTGGGATTGAAGAAGATATTATGTTTTTCATTGATGAAGGCATAAGTGCATCGTCTTTAAGTAGACCAGCAATGACGCATTTAATTGAAGATGTGAAGAAAAAAGAGATTCATATGATCGTCGCGTATGATTTATCTCGAATCAGTAGAGATATTTTTGATACTAATGTATTTTTTAAATTAATAGAAAAACACGGTGTGATATTGAAGTTTTTACATGACGATATCAATTTGACTACTGCTGGTAATAGATTTAGTGCAAATGTTAAAGTAGCTGTGAATCAGTTTGAAAGGGAAAAAATTATTGAGCGAACAAATGATGGATTACAGGCGATTGTTGATTCAGGTAGATACCCGTGTGGAGGAATGGTATTGTACGGTTATAAGAAAGGAGGGGATAAAAACCTTCTTGTAAATATAGATGAGGCTGCGATAGTGATAAAAGTGTTTGAATTAGCAATTCAAGGATATACCCCGTCTCAAATAGCAATGAGAATTAATGAAGTTCAAGAAAACAAGCTATTTTCAACTAGTAATATACACAATATGTTACGAAATAAGAAATACAGTGGTGTATTCAAATACAAAGGACAGATTTACAAAAATATAATACCTCCAATCATTACAGAAGAGCACCAAGAGAAGGCTATTAAAATGTGTAGAAAGAACAATTATAAGCGTTGTGATAAATATATGTTTGATGGATTATTGTACTGTAATCATTGCGAGAGACGCCTTATATGTGTACATAGCGTTGGGAAAAAAGGTAAAAAATACTATTATTACCGATGTAGCAATTGTGAAGTGTCAATTGGACAAATACAGTTATTATTACAAATGGATTCGATAAAAACAGTGGGTATAGATGGAGGGCTGATAAAGGAGTTAAAGGCACGCAACGCTTCTATTAAGAGTAGACTAAGAACGATTGAAGATAATTACATTGCAAGGTATTATAATGAGGAACAATTTTTAAAACTAACGAATTTATTAGAAAAAGAATTGTTAAAAATAGAGAAACATATGTGGAGTATTGAAAAAGAGAAAGAAGAATTGAAGTGTAGAGATAGAAAAACCTATTATAGAAGTTTTGTAAGTAAAATTATTGTAGATTTAAATTTAAAAAAAGTGATTAATACAATTTTAATAGAACTTTAGACAAAAGAAGATATTTAAGCGAATTTAGTATATGTTGTTCCATCAAGAGTTTTGATATGATAAAATAGACAATAGATGAATAGGGATGGAAAATAAATATAATATGCTATTACAAAAGTATATATAGTTATATTTTTAAATTAGGGAGGTTATTATGAATGGTTTAGTAATTGGTAACGGATTTGATTTAACTCACGGATTACCTACGAGATATAGAGAATTTTTAAAGTTTTGTTATATTTGCGTTTTGAGCAAGTTAATTATCTTCACGAAATTAGTGAGTATTTTAAATTATATATAAGCCTGCAGAAGCAGATGTTTTGTTAGGAGAAATTATGGGTACATTAAAGAAATTCTGGCATAAACCAGCAATTAAGGTGTGTATTATTCTAATTCCATTGTTATGTATACTATGGCTATTAGGTGCTGGGTATCTTGATGCTTATTATGACGGAATATTTACAGAAGTGATTGGTATTGTTATCACGGTTCTTTTTGTGCAATGGATATTTGATAAAAAAAATATTAAGGACATGGATCAAAAAGAACTAGATAAAATTGAACAAGAACAAAAACAAGAACTTGCACAAATTGAAAAGTTCGATAGGATATTACAAAAATATATACAAGAGTATACATTTTACTTTAATTGTGTAACAACGCCGATTGATAAACGAGATGATGCAAAAACGGAGTTAAATGATAGTTTTAAATGGTCAGATATGCATGATTTACATAATTCTGGTCTATCTCTTAGCAAAAATATAAATAATTCAGCGGTCCACTACTTTTATCAGTATGAACAGAAAATCAAGGAATATATGATAACGATTTTGACACAATCACAGTTTAAGTATTATAAAGAAATAGATAAATCGTTTTTAGAGTTTATTGATGTATCAGTTAATGGTGATTGCAAAGAATTTATTTTAGCAAATGATGTAAACAAGCAACTTGCGGATGTTGCTATTAATGTTATGAAAAATCATTCAGAAGAATATATTGATGGTATTAATCGCGGAGATGATGGATACAAATCCAACTTAGCTACACCGTACTATATTTTATATAACCTGATGATAGAAGAAAAACGTATTATCACAGAATATCAAATTTTGATAGAATCAATACTTATAAACTGATGGGAGTTTAAAAAGTAAAAGAGGTATCATAATGGCAAAACTAACACTACAGCAGTTATACTTATATGATAAGTACAATATCATATAAGTAGAGCTGATGTAGTTGTTGATAAATTGGTTTTAGCTATTATGAAAACAGTTGCTGTTGATAGTGCGGCTATGTGGGTTGAAGATAGAAAAGAACTTCTCAGTAATATGTCGGAAAAACAAGTAATAGGTGATGACCCACTATTAAATGCTGTATATTACAATATGTATCTTGTCTGTAAAGAAAAAAATAAAGAAGTTGGTGAAAATCTTACAAATGAAGGAGTTATGTATTCGGATTTTGAAAGTGCTTTGTCTTATTATCTTAAATACGGAATAATGAAAGAAGAGACACCAGAAATTTTGGAATTTAAAGATATCATAGATTTTTTATATTTGGGTAGAAAGATAAAAGAAGACATTTAACATTGTGGTTGTTTTATACATATTTATTAACTCAGCTTAGTAATATAATTGTTTTACTCTTTAACATTTTAATGGAAGTAGTAAAAAAATGTTACTAGTATTATGCCGAAGGGAACATATATCTTTTTCATATTAACTGTAGAGGATGTCGAAGCAATCAAAGAGAAGGTGTCTATCGCATATAGATTTTCCATGTTAACAAGAGATGGAAATATATATTATTAGAGTGATGTAGTGGTTATTGTAACTATAAGATAAAATATAAGATGTAAAAACTATAATTCGAATATTTTCTAGGAATATAAAGGAGGTTTTAATGTGGAAGAAGTAAGCAAGCATGGAGATTCGCGCAGTAGAGAAACTGAACATGATTTTTCAACTTTTGTTACTAAAGAAGAATACGAAATGGTTTTGTTGCCTTTATATAATTTAGAAAGGTATAAACCGAGGCTTATTATTGAATTTGAACTTGTTATTCCGTTTTATCTACCTATAGATGTAAATAACATAATTACTATAAAATCTGAAAAAGGAAATCTCAGTTTTAAATTTAATAAAATAAGCATAGATCATTCTTCAGAATATTTAGGAAATATGAAAACGTCCATGCTAAACAAACATAAAACAAAGGTGCTTATGATAGCTGCGGTTGATTTAGAACATGAAACGTATCTTAAGGATTGTCAAAGGTATAAGAATGATTATTTTATTCAACTGCTTTCGGTATTAAATAAGATAGTTTTAAGCTATATGATTACAATGAACGACGATGATTGTCATTATCTAACTAAAGAAATGTTACCGGCGTTTCTACTGGCAAAAGAAACGAACATAGAGAGTTGGGAAAGTTCTTCATTCTTATTTGTTCTACATATGAACTTGCCGATAGAAAAAGAATTAGTGTCTAAAGCGGAGATGTATGAAATCACAAGTTTCTATTCTGTGATTACTTCGAACTCAAATCCATTTGTAATTGGGGAACAACTTACATATATGGCAAAAAAAAGTTTTAGGCAAGGATACTATATGGAATCGATAAACTATGTACAAACTAGCGTTGAAACTTTGATACGGACACTGTTTGAAGAGTTATTAATAGTTGAAGGTAAATCTGATTTTGAAATAAATAAACAATTAGAAGATACAGCGTTTATGCATATTATCAAAAGACACCTATCTCATAAGTTAGGCGGAAATTGGGATGTTAATAAACGGAATACGCCTATTGGTGAGTGGTATGAAAACACTTATCAGATTAGAAATAAGGCAATACATAAGGGGTATATCCCGACTTTTCAAGAAGCTGATGAAGCTTTGAATTGTGCGTTAGATTTCAAAAAATTCATTGTAGAAAGAATAAAAAAAAACACGAAGAAGTTTCGTAAATTGAATGAGTATTTTAAATGATTTCCAGTAATTCGTTTAATTTTTTAAAAGTGTAGTATAACTCGATTCTTTTAATTAAGGGAGGATTGGGGTTTAGTTATAGATTAATATCTAGTGATATAAATTTTTATCATTAAATCAATTTCAAACCACACCACTGTAATAAAGGCTATCTTAATTTGATATCCTAATTGTGACTTAATGATATATTTATTTATAATATATCATTTTTTTTTTTTTGATTCTAAAATTCCAATATCATTTATAAAACCATGAGTAGGCAGTGTGTCTGTATACATCTTATTGGTGGCAGTGAACTCTTTGTAATTTGTACTATCTATAATCTTTTTGCTTGCAGTATATCGGCTTTCTAAAATAGTCTGGATATCCTCTAAACTCTGAAACAGAGAAAGAACGCGGATACATTTACGAGGAGCCCATTCTATTTGTTGATCCTTTATAATGATTTTAATTTTATTACTTTCGATTTTTAAAAGTTCATAACGTGTGCAAACACACTCTTTCAAATTATAAAATATGACACTGAATTGTATATCTTGTTTATTCGAATAAATTGTTATACCAAAAGGAGTTTTAGTGTTGGTAAAAATTGTAGAATAGTCTTTAATAATTACATGAGGGGGAGTTTCGGAATTCTCCCTTTAATAAAAACTTATCATCTGTTGCATTTTTTTGATGTTCTCGATTATTAAGGCTTGGTATTTCAATTATTTCAAAGAATTTACAAGAGCCTCTAAGTTTTCTTTTCGGATTTCAAGAATACCTATATAATTATCTAGAAATATATTTAAATTCAAATCTATGGATAAACCTTTAGTTGGACATTGGCTTCCTGATAAATCGAGAATATTATTTTTTTTAAGAATTCCGTCTTTAAAAAACATTTGTAAATTTTCTTTTTCAATCCATTCAAGTAGAGTTAATTCGCCATTTTTGAAGTGAATTGAAAAAGCACCGTCAGAAAAGCACTCGCGCAAAAAGTAAGGCATATAATCAAAGTAGGGTTTCCCACCTCTAGCCTGTAGACTTCTTGAAGGTAGAATCATAACGTTAGCACGTTCTATTCCTAACATAAATAATTTAATGAGTTTTTGTACTAACTCATTATTAATTGGTAATAACTCATTTAAGATTTCTATTTCAATTATTTTTTCACAAAAAGGTATTTTTTTATTAATATCTGCATATTCATTTAATTTGTTGTATCCATTTATTTTGACAAGAACAAACCTTAAAGGTATCCAAAGAGAAAAAATTGTGTCTGCATTTAAATTCCCATCTGTCAATTTGCAATCTAAATCATTTTCTTTTCTGAAATTATCGTTATCAAAGATATTTTCATTTTTTGCATATAATTTCCAATCTTTTATTTTATTAATAATCGGATTTAAATCAGTGTATTGCATTAAATTTCTCCCCATATTTAGTCACATCTCCATATTTTTAGCCAATTTACAAGCGTTGAACCTAAGTTGCACAAGTGTTTTATATATTTTGGATCATTGTAACTGGGGTTAGGAAATATTCCGATACTTTCATTTAATTTTTCTGTATGTAACGTTACATACTCTTTAAATTCCAGGTGTTCTTCTTTGCTTTTAAAGACGGGGACAACACAATATGGATTATGAATGCAGATATAATCCGGATGCAATTTCCACGGTTCGGTGGAGTCTATAAATTTTGTGTTTATCGTTTGATTTACTGTCTCATAATGATTGTTTAACCAATTATCAAGTGCGTAATCTATGTTGTCCTTTTCAACGTATGAATAGTGAAGAAAATTATATTCATCAATTTTAATGGTTTCTTGCTTCCATAAAGTTCTGATAAACCTACCTCCATCTGCAAAAATTGCTGTGGAAGAGTATACAGTTGTTGAGTGATATTTTATATTTAAATTATAAATATAAGTATTATGAAGTGGCTGGACTAATACATTCATCCAGTAAATATCTTGTTCAATTTCATCAATGCGCCCATTATTGAATCTATTTATATCCATAGCATAACTAATTGAAAACTCTGGATACTGTTTGTGGTACCACAGGCTAGTAGCATCGTTAGCTGTGTGTATTCCGTCTGTTCCACTGGGTAACCAATCTTTTGTGTTTTGCAATAAGTATTCAATTTTCTCGAGGGGAGAAAGATCGATGCCAAATCTTTTTTTCCATAGATACTCTACTTTATCTATATCTGCTGTTTTATCTTTTGGTGTATTACAGTCGCCGATGCGGGAATATATGTTACTTTTGAAAACTCCTTCAAAACTTTCACTTAGGTAATAAGGGGTGTTTAAAGTGTTTTTTATAATGATGATGTCGAGTGAAGTTGTTTCGTTATATTGGATCGTATGCAAATATATTTCTGGTCTTATCCCACCTGCAAACTTTTTATCTCGTAAAAAGGTAATGAGTTGAGCTTGGTCTTTTCTATTTGCGTTCTGAGTATCAATGCCTACGACAGAAAACCCTTTTTCATCTTTGCTATCTCTAATGCCTAAAATTATATAGGCGTTTCTGTTTTCAAGGTTGTTAGACATACAAATTATATCGTGTAATAAGCTTGTTTTATTGTCGTACCACATCTCTTTGAAGTCCCAATAACTGCCCTCTGTTTCTAATTCAATTAGACTTCTAATTTCTTCTGTGAAATTGACTGAATCGAAATTATTTCTTTTCATATAAATTACTCCTTTTTCTCTTTTTTTTAAATATAATGTTATATGGCTGAAGATTATACTGTTTTGTAAAATTATATATGAGCATTCTAAATATTTTTGTTTTGTGATTTTAGTTGCGTGGTTTAATCATTTCTATCGAACTGTCGTGTTTAATTATATCAACTATTAATTTCAAATACAATGAATGGTTATTTGTTAAACGGGAAAATATTAATTAAAGTTATATAGCTTTACACTATGATAAAATCAATTGAAGATGAGAATGTAGGATGTTTTTGAAGAATTAAGGAAGTGTTATCAATTTTTATTTTAGAATTTCAAAATCCTCATAAGACAAATATATAGAATATGTCTAGAAAATAAAGAGTGTCTTGCAGCAACTCAAAATAAAAAAAATTTAAACTACTTCAGAAACAACTACAAATTTTATGCTTTTGATAAAATACAAATGTATTTCTAGTAGTGCGAAAAATTATTAATGGCAAGAGGGAGAAGGTTGTAATAGAAAAGCGAAAAAAATCAAATTTGATGTGAATGAAAATATTGGAACTGATAAGTGACGGAGACTATCGTAAGTGTGTTGGTCTTAATGTTTTTTAGGGAATTAGTTGCGATGTAATTGAGGTGAACAAAATACTTGCTTGATATAATTGAGTTAATTAGTGAATGGAATGATCGTACTGTAAATTTTAGAAGGTTAAAAATCATTAGGGAAATAAATTACATTAAATTTGTATATAGTGAAGAATCTGAGGAGTTAAGCAAAATTTGAAAGTGAAAATAAATAATACTTTAGATGAGTTTTCAAATAAAGCAAAAAAGAAGTGAGCGTTCGGTAAATTTATATGACTCATTGATCGTAACCTTTTATTCGTATAAAGGTTGTAAAGGCAATTTCTGTACTACTGATGGAGAAAGTTGTATATAATGATAAGAAAGGAGAATACTCTGTGCCTATACGCTGAATCATTAGTTTATATGAATGTAATGGAGTAATTACTGCTTGCATATAAAAAAACAAACACCCTCAAATTGATGAAGGTGTTTGTTTTTTTATATTCTATTGCATTTAATAATGGTTATGATACAATGATATGGATAAAACCAAATAAAAAAAAGAGTTCTAAGACTCTTTTTAAAAAGATTTTATTTACACTTCAACTGTAAATACAACCGTTACTGCGTTATTATAACACTATTATTATATTCTACGCAATAATTATAACACATGATTTTCGCTTTATTCAAGTGAAAGTAAAGTGAAGAACTGTATTAATCAAGTTAGTTGTAATAAATGACTAACTTTTTATTTGCGTAAAATTAAATAAATGAAATAAAACTAATTCTAGTAATATTTGCAAATGTTTGAAAATTTATAATGGGGCGACTGATGGGACTCGAACCCACGCATGACTGGACCACAACCAGCTGTGTTAACCACTTCACCACAACCGCCATATTTCATTTGCATTTATGATTATATACTAAAAATGAACACTTGTAAACACTTTTTATCAAATAAAAATAATAATTACTATATAAAAATAAAAACAATTTTGATATAAACAGACGTATCTTCATATTGCGCTTTTATTAGGAGTGATAAAAGTGTATAATTATGCAATGAGGTGATACATTATGGCAAAGATTTCATGTAATTTCATGGAGAATATAAAAAAAGAAAATATAACTTCTTTACAGAAGCCATTGGTTTTTGTAGTTGATATGATTAATGGATTTGTTAAAGAAGGTAGTTTAAGTGATCGTGCAATATTAGAAATAGTTGGAGATATCAAAAATCTATTAAATCAAACATCTCCCTCTGTATTTATATGTGACGGACATGATTTAGATAGTAAAGAATTTGCAACATTCCCAGTACACTGTATTAAAGGAACGGAAGAGTCAAAAGTAATAGACGAACTGTTACCATATGTAAAAAACAAATATTATAAAAATTCAACAAATGCATTTGTAGCAAAAGAAATTCATCAATTTATTGAAGATAACATTGAGCAATATCAAGATATTGTGATTGTAGGTTGTTGTACAGATATATGCATCCTACAACTTGCATTAGCGATAAATACTTATTTAAATGAGAACGACTTAATAAATCATAGGGTAATTACACCAGTAAATATGATGGAAACGTATCATATCGATGGCGTTCATAATGCGATGAAATATAATGAAATGGCTTGTTTAATTATGCAGTTAAATGGAATTCATGTAGTGGAATTAACATAGGAGTAAGAACATGAAAAATTTTGATTTAAAATTTGATTTTAGAGATACAAGAAATTTAAGTCTAGTGATGGATTTTTATGAATTAACCATGTCACAAGTTTATTTTTCAACGAATAGAAGTGAAGAAATTGTGACATTCGATATGTTTTATAGACGAAATCCAGATGAAGGTGGATTTGCTATCTTTGCAGGACTTGAACAATTTATAGGATTTGTGCAAAACTTAAGTTTTAGCGATAAAGACATTGCCTATTTACGTACTCAAAACTTATTTAGTGAAGAATTTCTTAATTATTTAAGACATTTTATCTTTAGTGGAGATATTTGGTCAGTAAAAGAGGGGACACCAGTGTTTCCTAATGAACCATTATTACGAGTTCGTGCTAAAATTATTGAAGCACAATTAATAGAAACGGCATTGTTATTAACAATAAATCATCAAACATTAATAGCTACTAAAGCAAATCGCATCGTTAGAAGCGCAGCAGGACGTAGTGTAATGGAATTTGGAGCAAGAAGAGCACATAACTTTGATGCAGCCACTTTTGGCTCTCGTGCCGCTTATATAGGTGGGGTAAACTCAACAGCAACAACTTCAGCAGGAAGAGATTTTGATATTCCAGCAATTGGAACTATGGCTCATTCATTTGTACAAAGCTATAATAGTGAATATGAAGCGTTCTTAGCCTATGCAAAGATTTACCCAGATACATGTACGTTATTAATTGATACTTATGACACTCTAAAAAGTGGAGTGAAGAATTCAATTAAACTAGCGTATGAATATTTAATACCTAATGGATATAGACTAAAAGGAGTGCGTATTGACAGTGGAGACATGGCCTATTTATCTAAAAAAATACGTACTGAATTAGATGCTGCGGGGTTATCAGATTGTCAAATTATCGCAAGTAACTCATTTGATGAATATATTATCAAATCACTGATTTCTCAAGGAGCGCAAATTGACGCATTCGGAGTTGGAGAAAATTTAATCTGTAGTAAAAGTACACCAGTGTTTGGTGGAGTGTATAAAATGAGTTCCGTATACCATAATGGAAAATATACACCGAAGATTAAAATAAGCGAAAATGCAGAAAAATTGACAAATCCAGGCTTCAAAAATTTATACCGTATCTTTGATAAAGAAACAGGTAAAGCAATGGCGGACTTAATTACCTTGCATGATGAAATCATCGGTGAACAAGAAGATGTAACGATTTACCACCCTGAAAATGTGTGGAAAAACAAAACGTTCGAAAAAGGAAGTTTCACAATTGAAAACTTACATGTTCCTATCTTCAGTCAGGGGTCTCTCGTGTACGATTGCCCAAACATTGAAGAAATAAAACAATATTCTAAAAAAGAATTAGATCGCTTATGGGAAGAGATATTTAGATTTGAATATCCGCAAACATATTATGTGGATTTATCTAAACAATTATTAGATTTAAAATTAAACATGTTAGAAGATATAAGGAAAGGATAATACGATGTTGAATAATAAGAAGAACTTGTATTACGGTTTATTTGTAATGTATCTACTATTATGTGGATATGCCTTTTATGTAAATACGATAAAAGGGTATGAATATGCATATTCAATGACATTTGTATCATTGGCTTTAGTATTTGTAGTGCCAGTAGCATTTAAATTATTAAAGTTAAAGCCTATTTATGAATTGTATATACTTGCGCTAATATTTATTTTTATGGCTTCATTATGTGGGAGCTCATTTATTTTTTATAAAACTGTGCCGTATTGGGATAAATATACACATGCCTATAGCGGAGTGCTAGGCGCACTGGCTGCCTATATTCTATATTGTAGCTTAAAGAAAGTATTAGTAGTTGAAAGAAAAGAACATACGATTATGTACTTGTTTGTGAATGCGATAAATATATCAATTGCATGTATTTGGGAATTATATGAATTCTCAATTCTTGTGTTATTTGATAATGATTCTATTAAGCATTACAGTACAGGGGTATATGATGCAATGGGCGATATTATTGTTTGTATTATAGGTGGATTATTTACTACCTTCTTAATTTATAGAAGATACAAAACAAATAAGGATAGTTTTATAACGAATATTTACGAAAAATTTTATCAATTAAACATGAAATAGCAACATACTGCTATTTCTTTTTATATCCTGACCAACAATAAAAAAAGAAACATAAAATTTTCTTATGTTTCTTAATAGATATTAATAGATGTCCTTCGTTTTATTTATTTTCAATATTTTCTACATTGTAGTCAACAATCGATTTCTGCATAAATAACTTAAATATTTGATAGGTTTCCCATGCAGTATGTTCATTAAGCATCATTCGATGTTTTCCTTCGTTAATAATAAACAATTGTTTATTATCATGTTGAATCCGTTTGTATGCACTTAAAGAACTACGTAAAGGAATAACTTCATCATTGTATCCATGCACGATACAAATAGGACAAGTAACATACTCAATGCTGTCTTTGCATGTTTTTACAACTTCCATGAAGCAACTTGTAAAGTTTGACGGCATTTTATGTTTATGTGCTTTTTCATCAAACATAACTTTATTTTTTACACTACTAACAATATTGACTATATTTAGATAATCAAAGGCGGGAGCAAGTAAGAATAAGCGTTCAATCTTATATTTGCTTGCTAGATGGGTCGCAATAACTCCACCCATAGAAAACCCTATTAATTGAATGGTATACCCTTGTTCGATGTAGTGTTCAATGCGTTGTTCACATCTTTTAATCCATGTAGAAGCAACACAATCTTCTTTGTTTTCAAGATCATAAATAGGAAATACAACGATTTCTTGTTCATGCCATAACTTGAAGTTATCAAACTCCTTAGTACGCCTAAGACCAAAACCATGTATCGCAATAATTACATTCTTTTCTTCTACTACGTTCTCTACTTTTTTTTCTTTTTTAAATTTACTTAATAGTTTTTTTAACATTTATATCACCGTCTCTATTATACCATTATTTTTATTGTTGATTTGTGTGAAATAACGACAAAATTAGCTGTCACTTATTTGTATACTATGTATGAGGTGAGATAGTGGATTTAATTAAAATAGATAAAACCAATAAAACGAGTAGACAATTATTAAATGATCATATTCCAAACAGAGCTTTTAAAAATGAATATCAAACAAACGACTTTACTTTTATGTTGCATCATATGGAACTTATAGACAGTAAAACTTCAGAAAATGAAAAATTATTGAAGTGTCATATAAGCATTAGAAGTAATATTGTAGAACCCTTGGAGTTGTTAAGTGAAGACTTTTTATTTTCACAAAATGAAGATGAACCAATCCTGTGTGAACCATATCAAAAAGGAGATACACAATTGGAAGAATACTTTGTGATAGAACCACTGAAAACAATCCATGGTACATTACTCTACAAGGTAATAGGCAGTATACACAAAATTACAGTGTTATATTATGAGTACTATGAAGATGATAATTGTAAAAGATATCGTTTAAGGTATAAGCTGTAGAATGTTGTATTATTAGTTGACAATAAAATTAAAAAGGTGTAACATTGAAATCATAAATAAAAGCGATGAAAAGAAGAGTAATTTTATATTTCTTTTGTAGAGAATCCTTGTTTGGTGAAAAAGGATAAAGAAAGTAAAATGAAAATGGTCTTGGAGCTATGTGGTTGAGCAATTGTAAAATCATGTCGGGTACATCCGTTAAAAATGTTAGAGTATGATAGTACTCAATGAGGTAAATATTGTGAGATATTTATAAAACAAGGTGGTAACGCGATACATTCGCCCTTTATGTAGGGTGAATGTTTTTTTTATTTATCAGGAGGTAATGATGTTACAGTTAAAAAATATAACAAAGACTTTTAAGTCTAAAAATCAAGTAGTTCATGCAATTAATGATGTAAGTTTAACGATTGAAGAAAAAGAAATTTATGGAATTATTGGATATAGTGGAGCTGGAAAATCAACTCTAATACGTATTATTAATCAATTAGAAAAACAAGACAGTGGAAGCGTAATTATTGATGGTGAAGACATTTCATTACTTAGTGATACTAAGTTAAATGAAAGACGTAGTCAAATAGGGATGATCTTTCAACATTTTCATTTATTGTGGAGTCGTACTATTGAAAAGAATATTGAATTACCATTAGAAATGGTAGGAATGAATAAGCAATTAAGAACGCAAAGAGTTGCAGAATTAATTGAATTAGTTGGTTTACAAGGGAAAGAAAAAGCATATCCGAATCAGTTAAGTGGTGGACAAAAACAACGAGTTGCCATTGCGAGAGCGCTTGCGAATCATCCTAAAATATTATTGTGTGATGAAGCAACGAGTGCACTAGATCCTGATACAAGTAATTCAATATTAGATCTATTAATTGATATTAATAATAAACTAGGAATTACCATTGTATTAATTACTCATCAAATGGAAGTAGTTCAAAAAGTATGTCATAAAATGGCAGTGATGATAGATGGTAAGATTGTTGAAGAAGGTAGTGTAAAAACACTGTTTGAAGAACCAAAACATGAAGTAACTAAACGATTTGTTCGTAAATTATCATCTTCAGCAGATGATGAAAAATTAGATAAAGACTTAAAATTAATATATCCGAATGGAAAACTATTGAGATTGACATTCACTGAGACAATTGCTAAGCAACCGATATTGTCAAATATCATTAGAAAAAGTGAAGTGTCTATGAGTATTGTGCATGCAAATCTTACAAACACGTTGTTATCTTCATTTGGGGTCATGTACGTTCATGTATATGATTATGATGAATCAAGTTATCAAGCGTTATTAAACTTATTTGAACAACATCAAGTAAGCGTGGAGGTGGTATAAAATGGATATCTTTAATGAAGTAAATTGGGATCAGATGCTAGTGGCAATAGAAGAAACATTGTTTATGACACTTGTTTCGTTAGTCGTTGCTGTTTGTATCGGATTGGTATTAGGGATAATCTTATTTCTTACACAAGAAAAAGGATTGTATGAAAATAAACTAGTGCATCGTATATTATCATTCGTGGTAAATTTATTAAGAGCAGTGCCATTCATTATTTTATTGTTCATCATTTCACCGTTCACTAAGATTATTGTAGGTTCTATCCTAGGGGCTAAAGCAGCGTTACCCGCGCTAATTCTATCAAGTGCTCCATTTTATGCGAGAATGTGTATGATTGCCTTAAATGAAGTGGATAAAGGAGTCATAGAAGCTTGTCTGGCAATGGGGGCAAAACCTAGTCAAATTATTTATAAAGTATTATTACCAGAATCAAGACCTGCACTAATTTCAAGTGCTACACTAATGGCTATATCATTAGTTGCCTATACCGCAATGGCAGGAGCTATTGGAGCTGGAGGATTAGGGAATCTAGCATATATGTATGGATTTACTAGAGGGAATGATGTAGTCATGTATACAGCTACATTCTTTGTATTATTAATTGTATTTGTGATACAGGGATGTGGAGATATCATAGTTAAAAAAGTAGATAAAAGATAATTGGGGGAAACTAAAATGAAAAAATTATTATCAGCAGTTAGTGTATGTGCATTATGTTTGGTTTTAGCAGCATGTGGAAGTGATGAACGTGGAGAAAATGAATTAAAAGTGGCAGCAACGCTAGATCCACAATCTAAAATATTAGAAGCAGCAGCACCTATCTTATTAGAAACATATGGAATCGAATTAGAAATTGAAGTATTGGATGAATATAATATATTTAATAGATCTTTAGATGACAAAGAAATAGATGCAAACTTTTTTCAACATCTTCCATTCTACGAAAAAGATACAAAAAACAATGGCTATGACTTAGTAAATGTTGGTCAGGTTCACATTGAACCGTTTGGAATTTATTCACAAACATTAACAAGTGTTGAAGAGTTACAAGAAGGAGCTGTCGTTGTTGTTTCAAACTCGGTAGCAGATAATGGTAGAATTCTTTCAATCTTAGCTGATGCTGGATTAATCGTATTACCAGAAGATATTGATGTGTTAGAATTAACGATTCAAGATATTAGTAAAAGTGAAAAATATAACCCTATGAATTTAGAATTCATTGAAGTAAAACCCGAACTATTAATACTGTCTTATGAAAACAATGAAGGAGACTTAGTAGCAATCAATGGAAATTATGCAATTCAAGGGGGATTAAACCCTAGTAAAGATGCAGTTATTTTAGAAGATGCAACTCAAGATAATCCATATGTTAATATTGTTGCAGCTAGAAAAGACAACGCTGACGATAAAAAAATTAAAGCATTAATTGAAGTTCTTCAATCAAAAGAAATTCAAGATTTTATTACAAATACATATAGTGATGGTTCTGTGATTCCAGTTTCAGAATAAATTGTCGATTCACAAAGATTCATTCTATATACTTTTATGAAATTATTAGATATAATAAGATAGTTGAAAGTAGGTAAACTAAATGAAAAAAATTAAAATTATAGGTTTTGCATTGTGTGTGATGCTTCTAGGAGCTTGTTCAAATGATGATGAAACAGATGAATATGTAATAGCAGATACTAAAATTGGAAGTGATGTTGTTGAATTAAGACAACTGCAAGAAGAAAATAATATTGAAGTAGTAATGAAAACAAATCAAGGAGATATCCACTTAATTTTATTTGAAGATGTGGCACCTTTAGCGGTTGAAAATTTTGTAACTCTATCAAAAGAAGGATATTATGATGGATTAACATTTCATCGTGTAATTAAAGACTTTATGATTCAAGGAGGAGATCCAACTGCTAGTGGTAGTGGTGGAGAAAGTATTTGGGATAAAGCATTTAATGATGAATTTGACCTAAGTGCAAGAAACTTTTATGGATCATTATCGATGGCAAATGCAGGAGCAAACACGAATGGATCACAATTCTTTATCGTACAAGGAAGTGAGCCAATAAGTGAAGAACAAATAGAAGACTACTACGCTTCTTTATATGCTGAAATGTTAGTGCAAGAAGCGGTAATTAGAATCGGTGAAAAAGCACCTGACTTAAGTGAAGAAGAATATAATTTATACTTTGAAGCTGAAGAAAAGAAATTAGCTGAAGATATGGAAAAAGCGGTTCCTGAAGAATTTAAAAAAATAGTGAAACCTATTGTTGATGAATATATCAACATTGGTGGTACGCCTTGGTTAGATGGAGTTCATACGGTATTTGGTTATGTAGTTGAAGGAATGGATATTGTTGAGTCGATTGCATCGGTAGAAGTAGATGGAAATCAAAAGCCTACTAGCGATGTAATTATTAATTCAATTCAAATAGTTGAATAGTCTAGAGTTATGTGATGAATTTTATAAAAAAGAACTTAATATTTACGGTTTTATGTATTTGTATGCTTTGCATAATTTCGTTACTATCAATCCGTCTGATAAACCAAAATTTGAATCCAATAGAAAGTATTATAAATGGTGGTGATACGAGTACTGGTGGTACCACCAGTATTGTATCGTTCAATGGAAAATATGATTCTGAAAATAGTCAAATCTCATTAAATTGGGTAGTGAATGAACAAGAATTAGAAGTGAGTACCATTCAAATTATACAGAATAATAAGGTATTAACGACGTTAGAAGATGAATCAAGTGTGTTTTTGCCACTCGTAGAATATGATTTAAAAACAGGGAATAATGTGTTTACTCTAGTAGTTTCATTAACAGATGGAACACAATTAGAAAAAGATGTATATGTGTATGTAGATGAAGTAAACAATTTCAATGTTGAAAAAATCTATGACGGAACAACAGTTAAGTTCGTATTGACGTATGATTTTGACAGTAGAACGCCTATAAGCGTGCCTAGAGCGAGCTATACAGGAGAGACGGATGCATTTGTGTTGAACTTTGTATCGACGCAGACACTAAGTCAAAACGGGAATTATGTACATGCTGAATCTATTTATGAAATTGATTTTTCAAATGTAGAAGTAGGAAACTATGATTTATTATTTGGGTTTTCGTTTTATGAATACGGATTAGATTTTAATTATAATACAACAATACAAGTAATAAATATTACAACGAACTAAAAGAGATAGCAATTATTGCTATCTCTTTTTTTGTTTAGATTCAATTGTGAAAATTCAATACCGTTCTATTTATTTAGTTCAATGTATTTGATTGCGATTTGCACAGCGTTCGTAGCAGCACCTTTACGTACTTGATCACCACAACACCATAATGTTAATGATTTATTATCATCTCTAGCTAAATCTTTACGAATTCGACCTACGTATACTAAGTCTTGATTCGTCGTATCTAAAGGCATTGGATATACTTGATTATTAGGATCATCCATCACTTTTACACCTTCTGCATTAGCTAATAATTCACGTGCTTTAGCAACATCTATTTCTTTATCAAATGAAATAGAAATAGATTCTGAATGACTTCTGTATACAGGAATTCGTACACAGGTACATGTTACTTTTAAATCAGGGTGATGCAATATTTTTCTACCCTCATTTTGCATTTTCATTTCTTCACTAGAATAACCGTTTTCATCAAATCCACCAATTTGTGGAATGATATTAAAAGCAATTTGATAAGGGAAGGTACTTGAAGTAACTTCTTCTTTATTCATCACTTGTGATACTTGAGTTTCTAATTCGTGGATACCTGGATTACCTGCCCCAGATACGGCTTGGTAAGTGGAAACTACTAATGAATTTGCATGTGCATATTCGTGAAGCTTGTTGATGGCAACTAATGCGATAATTGTTGCACAGTTTGGATTCGAAATGATTCCTTTGTGAGTCATAATATCTAAAGGATTTACCTCTGGAACGACTAAGGGAACAGTCTCATCTAAGCGGAATGCGCTAGAGTTATCGATTACTAATGCACCTGCTAAGACTGCATGAGGAAGTAATTTTTCTGCTAAATCATTTTCAACTGCACCTAATACAATGTCCATCCCCTCGAAGGCATCTCTATTTGCTTCTTGGATAGTATATTCTGTTTGATTAAATAGTACTTTTTTACCAGCACTTCTTTTTGATGCAAGTAATCTTAATTCATTGATAGGGAAGTTTTGTTCAACTAAAACAGTCAACATTTCTTGTCCTACAGCGCCTGTAGCGCCTAAAATAGCTATATTATATTTTTTCATTTTATCACCTTATCCTTCGAATTCATCATAAATGGCTTTTATCGTTTTTGAATAATCGTCATTGTGAACTCCTACTATAATATTCATCTCATCACTTGTTTGTGATATCACTGCTACACTAATTCCGTGTTTTCCTAATGTGGTAAATAGTTTACCTGACATACCAGCTCTATTTTTCATTTTTCTACTTACGGTAGCGATTAATGCAATTTCATCTATTACAGTTACTTCATCGGGAGTACATTCCTTTTTGATTTCACTGATCATTTCATATAGGAAATCTTTGATTGATGCACTTTCAACAATAATTGAGAATGAATCAATACCACTAGGAATATGTTCAATACTTACTCTATAACGATCAAAGACATCTAATGCTTTGCGAATTAAACCAACTTCATTCGACATGTGTTTTTTCTTGATCGTAATAATAGAGAAGTCTTTTTTACCGGCAATACCAGTAATAGAGTGATTTGATGTATCATCACTTACGTCTTCTTTAATAATGGTACCATTACATGTGGGATCGTTTGTATTTAAAATATGAATTGGAATATTCTTATCTTTTACAGGGAAGATAGCTTCTTCATGTAATACACTTGCTCCCATATATGATAATTCACGAAGTTCAGAATAGTTAATGACTTCGATTTGTTTAGGATTTTTAACGATTCTTGGATCAGCCATAAGAATTCCTGATACGTCTGTCCAGTTTTCATAAACGCTAGCGTTGATAATATTAGCAATTAAACTACCAGTAACATCTCCACCACCTCTTGACATAATTTTCAATGTTCCATTCGGTAAAGATCCATAAAATCCTGGGATTACTAAACGAGGGTGTTTGGTAGTGATGGCATCCAATGCTTTTTCCATTTTCGGATAATCAATGGATCCATCATAGTTGAAAAAGATAAGGTCTTTGGCATCCACAAATTCATAACCAAGGTATTCGGCCATCAACAATGCAGTTAAGTATTCACCACGACTTACTAAGTAATCTAAATCAACGTTCTTATCTAGTTGTAGACGTAGATAGTCCAAATCTTTCTGAATATCGTAAGATAGGTTTAGTTCGTTCTTAATTTCTAAGAAACGACTTTCTACCATTTTAAATATATTATCACAAGAAATATTGTATTTAATATGTGCGTGACACAGATATAATAAGTCTGTAATTTTATTGTCATCTTTATGTTGTCTACCTGAGGCACTAACGACTACAAATCTTCTTGAAGGATCACTTTCGACAATTCCTTTTACTTTAGAAAACTGTGTTGCGTTGGCAACGGAGCTACCTCCAAATTTAACTATTTTTAACATGTTCTTCCCCTTATTCAAAGTTTGCGATTTTTGCGATTAAAACTTTTTTATCACTATTAATAATATCATAAAAATTGGCTTTAAAATCACGTGTTGTCATAAATTTTGTAGTAATATAATAATTATCTTTATATATGTCTATGTTTTCAATGATAGAGCTCATTTCGACTGCATTATTTGTACGAATCATGAATTGATTTGATAATAGCGTATCACTGTGTGTTAACTCGGTGCTTTCTGATATTACCACATTGTTACAGCCACTTTGAATGTCTAAGATATCTTGTACAATAGCATTGGCAGTAGCTAGTTTTCCAGCTCCTTGTCCATAAAATTTCAAGTCACCAATAGTTTCTCCATGTAAGGTAGCAATGTTGAAGTTTGTGCTTATGTTCGCTTCTACACTACTTGCCTTAAAGATATTTGGCATAACAAACGCTTCGTAGATATTGTTTATTCTTTGAGCTTCACCGATATATTTTATCATGCAGCCGCTTTCTTTTAAGTATTGAATGTCATCAAAGCTTATATTAGCCATAGAATAGATTGTAAATTCATCCATGTTTACAGCTGAGTTAAATGCTAAGTTACTAGAGATACATACTTTGTTTTGTACATCGTATCCATCAATATCAGCTGAAGGATTTGCTTCTGCATATCCTAATTCTTGAGCTAGTGTTAGCGCATCATTAAAGTCTTTTTGATACGTGTTCATGTAATCTAAGATAAAGTTACTTGTCCCATTAAAGATACCGTAGAAGCGATCTACTTCATCAATACGAGAAGCTTTTGATACACTAGCAAGCCAAGGAATTCCTCCACCGACGCTAGCTTCAAATAAGAAATTAACACCATTCTCATTTGCTATACTTAAAAATTCTTGTAAGTGTTTAGCAACAACTGCTTTATTTGCAGTAACAACATGTTTTTTAGCGTTTAAACAAGCCATGATGAATTCATAGGCTGGGTGAATACCGCCCATTGTTTCTACGACTAAATCAATTTCATCACAGTTCACAATATCATGGATATCACTAGTGATAATTGATAATTTATCTTTATTTTGAGGTAAGTCTAAAATGCTTACAACATGGATGTCATTTATTTTTTTTGAAATATCACTAATAATTTCATATACTCCACTACCGATTGTTCCAAACCCTAAAATAGCTACGTTCATAAGTTCCTCCTTGTGTCTTTCGTAAAAAAACACTTGTATTTTCAATGAAAACATTGTAGCATAAAGACTATGGAAAGTGCAAGGGAAAAATTTATGAGTCAATGTTATGAAAGTACAAGAGATAAATTAGTATCAAAAAAAGCAAGTGAAGCTATCTTACAAGGATTAAGTGAAGATGGAGGATTGTTTGTTTTAAGAAATTTAAATGAATTACATATACATATTGAGTCTTTAATAGACGATGATTATTTAAGTATAGCAACGAAAGTACTAGGTGTATTCTTAAATGATTTCAGTGAAGAAGAAGTAAGAATGTGTGTGGATAAAGCATACACTAATAAATTTAGTGCGAAAGAAATTACGCCTTTAGTCGAATTGAAAGATGCTCACGTATTAGAGTTGTTTCATGGACCTACAAGTGCATTTAAAGATGTAGCTCTTTCAATATTGCCGCAATTCACAAAAACAGCATTAACTAAGAATGAAATGACAGAAGATATTCTAATATTAACTGCGACTAGTGGAGATACTGGTAAAGCAGCGCTAGAAGGATATAAAGATGTAGACAGAACTAAAATTATTATTTTCTATCCAAGTGGAGGAGTATCGAAAGTACAAGAAACTCAAATGATTACTCAAGAAGGTAAGAATACGGGTGTATGTGCAATTGATGGAAATTTTGATGATGCACAAAGCGGAGTGAAAGAACTATTTTTGAATGAGACGTTTAAACGTGATCTATTAGAAAAAAATATAAAATTAAGTAGTGCCAATTCAATTAATATTGGGCGACTGATCCCACAGATGGTATATTATTTTTATGCCTATAAAACATTAGTGAACCAAGGGAAAATCAACTGTGGAGACAAAGTGAATTTCGTTGTTCCTACTGGAAATTTCGGGAATATATTAGCAGGATACTATGCAAAACAATTAGGATTGCCAGTGAATAAGTTAGTATGTGCAGCAAATGAAAACAATGTATTATATGATTTCCTTACTACAGGGACATACAATAAGAATAGAGAATTCTTGAAAACAATTTCACCAAGTATGGACATCTTAATTTCAAGTAATCTAGAAAGACTACTATATTATGTAAGTGATTGTGATAATGAATATGTAACTCAATTAATGACTTCATTAAAAACAACGGGGACATATACGGTCAACGAGCGTGTACTAGCGAAACTAAAAGAAACGTTCAGTGCAGGATATGCAAGCAATGAAGAAACACAAAAAACAATCCAAGATGTATATGTAAAAGAAAACTATCTAATGGATCCACATACAGCGGTTGGATATAAAGTGTTATTAGAAAATAAAGATAAGGAACATGTAAGTGTGGTGTTATCTACAGCTTCTCCTTATAAGTTCACAAAATCAGTTTATGAAGCATTACATGGACCTACGAATGATGACGAATTCACATTGATGAAAAAATTACACGCAGAAACAAATGTTGTGATACCGGAAAACTTAAACGGATTAGAAGATAAAATAGTATTGCATGATGACAGTATTGAAAAAGAAACAATGAAATCATACATTATGGAAAAAGCAGGACAGTTAGTATAATGTATCAAGTAGTAGTGCCTGCGACAAGCGCAAATGTAGGTTGTGGATTTGATACGTTAGGAATCGCTTTAAGTGTATATAATACATTTAGTTTTTCACTAATAGAGAATGGATACACATTAGAAGGCTGTGAAGAAGCATTTAATAATGATGATAATTTAGTATATACATCATTTAACACGACCTTAGCATATTTGCATAAAGAGGTAAGTGGAGTTCGCATGCATTTTGATTGCCAAATACCCATGGCTGGAGGATTAGGATCTAGTTCAACATGCGTAGTAGCAGGGATATATGGTGCCTATTTACTAACTAATACAACAATTGACAAGGATGAAATTCTAACTATCGCTACTCTTATTGAAGGACATCCCGACAATGTGTCACCAGCTATATTTGGAGGGTTGACTGCTTCATGTATGGTAGAAGATAAACCAATAACTATGAGTTATGATATTGATGAAAGATTTCATTTCTTAGCGATTTATCCGAATTTTGAAACCTTGACACATGAAGCAAGAAAAGTATTGCCTAAAAGCATACCACATGAAGATGCAATCTTTAATGTATCTAGAGTATCTTTAGTGTTAAAAGCATTTGAAGATTATCGAGTTGATGTATTAAGTAAAGTAATGGAAGATAAATTGCACGAGCCTTATCGCAAGCACCTAATTCATGAATATGATGCAGTAAGAGCGATTTGTGATGAAATTGATAGTATCTGCTTTTTTATTAGTGGTAGTGGTTCTACATTAATGAATGTGATGAATGATGAAATTCATCATCAAAGAATTGCCGATGAGTTAAAATCATTGTCATATATATGGAATACAATATCATTGAAAGTTGATAAAGAAGGAGTGAAGGTCATACATGTTAAATAATTATTTAGTAGTGAATAAAGAAGTACTACCCGACATATTTGTGAAAGTAATCGAAGTAAATGAAATGATGGAAAAAGGGACTTGTAGCCAAGTGTCTGATGCTGTTAAAAAAGTAGGTATTTCTCGTAGTGCATACTATAAGTATAAAGATCATGTACACAGTGTAAGTAAGTCTAATCTAGAAAGAAAAGCGATTGTGGCATTTAGTTTATCCCATAAAAAGGGAACGTTATCAGAAGTGTTGTATATTCTGACACAAATGAAGTGTAATATTATTACGATAAATCAAAATATACCAATACGAAATCAAGCGAAGGTAACGATAAGTATCGATGTTTCAGAAATGGAACTCGAAGTGGAACGATTAATTAGTGAAATTTCTACCATAAGTGGTGTTAGTAAATGTAGTTTAATCGCCATTGAATAACAATATAAAATAAAAGTCCTCTAATATCAAAACGTGTAATTGAAACGCAATTTAAAAAGGAGGACTTTTTTATGTTATACGTACGATAGATGTGTTATTACTTACTAGTTTTTTTATATGCTAGCGCGAATATGTCACCAGGAAACATATGAATATATCATGTAAAGTCCTAGATGCCATAAACAGGGAGTATTATCTATGAATGTGGTTTCTAATCAATCAAAAGAAACAAATTTAAATTTGAATAAAGTTAATTCGACAATATCTTATCTTTCAATTTTATATACTATTAAGGGGAGGAGGGTTATGTATTCAATAGAGATGGTGATAGTGAATTGTGTTTGTATCTCAATACTGGCGTATGAATTATCTACTAATTTTTCGCTTCAAAAGCTTAATACAAAGATGTATTTAATGGTGTTGTTGGTTGAACAAGTATTACTCATTATTCATATGGGTAACATCTTACATGTGTATTGGGCAACTTACTTTATTTACTTATACTTTTTCAGAAATACAATAAAAAAATTAATGATGTATATCTCTATTAGATATGTTTTGTTTCTCTTACAATACATTGTATTTGGTGGTACCTTTTATATCGGTTATTACTTTGTAGATTATAGTATAAGCCTGATGATTAGTTTAATTGTCTGTTTGTTTATGAGTCTTTGTTTACATATGAAATGGAATTCATTTGTTGATAAAAAACAGTTTGTGTATCCAATGAGAGTGTTTATGAATGATCAAACAATTCAATTAAAAGGGTACTTGGATAGTGGCAATTTATGCGTATATGAGGGGGTAGCAATTGTATTTGTGGATGATAAGTATAAACATAATATGAATCAATGTAATGGAACACTATATGCATTTAAAGGAGTGTCCCAATATGAGAATACGTTAATTTATTTAGTAGAAATATCGATAAATTATCATAAAAAGCAATGGGTATACATATGCTTTAATAATCAAATAAACTTGCCTTATGGGTGTGAATGTTTATTGAATATAGAAATGTAGGTGGAAAAATGTGGAGAAACATATGGAAGAGAATATATACTTTATTATTCGTTAGAAAAGATACGCAGGAAGTGTACTATTTGCATGGGAATGATGCATTACCAAAACCATTAAATAGTGAAGAAGAATTAAAGCAGTTAATTGCATTAGAAGAAGGTAGCGAAGAAGCTAGAGATACCTTAATAGAGCATAACTTGCGTTTAGTTGTATTTATTGCGAAGCGCTATGAAACGAATCCTATTTTTATGGAAGATTTAATTAGTATCGGTTCCATTGGATTAATTAAAGCAGTAAAGACGTTTAAAAGGGACAAAGGAATAAAACTAGTTACATACGCATCTAGATGCATAGAAAACGAAATATTAATGCACTTGCGTAAAAAGAATAAGCAAAAAATAGAAGTTAGTTTTGATGAGCCACTAAATGTTGATTTTGATGGTAATGAATTACTCTTATCAGACATTATTGGAACAGCTGGTGATGTGACGAAAAAAGAATTAGAAAAAAAAGAAGATAAGAAAGAATTATTAAGTGCATTAAATACCTTGAAAGGTAGAGAAAAATTAATCATGCAAATGAGATATGGGATTGAGCATGAGGAATTAACTCAAAAAGATGTAGCGTTATTATTGGGAATATCTCAATCTTATATATCTAGGTTAGAAAAAAAAATTATTCAAAAACTTAAAGTACAAATGAAATCCCATTAATTGGTAAGTACTTCGTGCATAGAAAAAACACATAAGCACAAACTTCTACTATAGCAGTAGGAGGAATTTATGAGTAAGCACAAAGTACAGATTGTAGGAATTAATACACAGGAATTGATTGTTTTGAAGAATGATGAAATGGTGAAACTATTTAAACAATATATAGAAACTAAAGATATTCATATAAGAGAACAGTTATTTAATGGGAATTTAAAGTTAGTATTATCGATGGTTCAGCGATTCACAAATCGTAGCGACAATTTAGATGATTTATTTCAAGTAGGATGTATTGGATTGATGAAAGCAATAGAAAATTTTAGCTTAGTATATAACGTTCGATTTTCGACGTATGCAGTACCGATGATTATTGGAGAAATTAAGAGATATTTAAGAGACTATCAAAGTGTAAAGGTAGCGAGACATCTAAAGGATATTTCCTACAAGGTATATAAATTAAAAGAAGAGTATGTACAAGCAAATAAAATCGATCCACCTATTGAATATTTAGCTCAAAAACTAGAGGTTAGTTATAAAGACGTTGTTGATGCATTGGGTTCAATGCACAGTGTACTATCTATCTATGAACCAATATTCAATAGTGATGGAGATGAAATGTATTTACTAGACCAAATTAAAGAAGATAAAGATGAAGCCAGCAACATAAGTAATAGCATCACACTACATAAAAGTTTGAAAAATTTACAACGTAAAGAGTTGGATATTATTCGGAAACGCTTTTATGAAGATATGACCCAAAGTGAGATAGCCAGTGAATTAGGCATTTCGCAAGCGCAAGTATCTAGATTAGAAAAAAATGCAATACAAGCTTTGAAAAAAGAATTTATGCTGTAAAGGAGAAAATATGAAATATTCTAAATTAATAAATAAGGTTGTCATTAATGTAGATACAGGAGAGATTTTAGGACATATAGCAGATGTTGATATCGATGTACGCACATATCAAGTGAATGAGATTCAAGTATTAGAAAAAGGTGGAATTTTAGAGAGGTTATTGCCATGGCTCTTTAAAAGTAATCAAATTAAGATATATATTGGCTGTATTGATTCGATTGGAGCAGATGCAATTTTAGTTAAGCTTAACAAATAATAGATGAAGTAAAACTTCGTCTATTATTTTAATGTATGAATAGAGATTGAAGATAATATTAAGCTATGGTATAATTGATAATGTAAATTGGAGGTATTATAATATGAGTATCACACAAAAAATAAAAGAATTTATTACTCCTACCGATGAGGAAGAGTACATGGAATATGAAGAAAATGAAGTGCAGTCAATAAATGAATACGAATCAACTAAGTCTAAAACTGTTTCTAAATTAGCGAATGACACGAAAATGGTTTTATTTGAACCAAGAACTTTTGAAGAAGTAGATGAAGTAGCAAAACGTATCAAAGAAAATAGAGCGGTTGTAGTAAATTTACATAAATTAACAAGAGAATATGCACAACGTACAATTGATTTTTTAACTGGTGTTACTTTCGCACTAGATGGATCAATTCAAAAAATTGGAACGAATGTGATTTTATGCGCACCTAGATCAATGGGTGTTCACGGTTCAATTGATGGCGATAAAAACGAAGAATAAAAATATTGTAATGCATTATAAGGGGTATGAGGAGTTTGTGAGCAAAATCATCGATATAGGTGATAAAGTAAAGCGATATCAAACAATCATTTATACCTCTTTTTTAAATGATTATGAACAAAAAATTGTAACTGAATTATTATTTGATTTCCAGGTCTATGTAGATAGTAGAAATGGACAAAGTGAACTAAGTAGATGTGCGATTAGTTATTATGAAGAAGAAGATATTCAGTTTCCTACCGTATGTTTAAAAGCTAAGTTTGATACTAAGTTTTCGAGCTTAACTCATCGTGATGTACTAGGTTCGTTGATGAACTTGGGTGTAGAACGTGATAAGATCGGTGATATTACTGTAAAAGATGGTGAAATATACATTTTTGTATGCGACGAATTAAAAGATTATATGATCATGAATTGTACGCAAATTAAACGTTGCTCCATACAGTTTAGTGAATATGATGGCGTAGTAGAGAGTGATAAAAAACTATCGTATCAAGAAAAGATTGTTACTAGTATGCGACTAGATAGTATAGTAGCAGCATGCGCTAGTATCAATCGTGAAAAGGCTAAAAAATTAATACAAGCTGGACATGTGAAAGTCAATCAAATTGTGCTTGAAGAAAGTGCTTATGTATGTAATAATAAAAGTACTGTTTCAATCAAAAGGTATGGTCGATTTACTATAGACGTTGCAGAACGTAAAACACGTAAAGACAAATGCGTGGTTGAAATCGGAAAATATATTTAAGGAGGAAGCAGGATGACTTTTGATATAATGAAAACTGGGTATAATCGTTATCAAGTGGATGATACCTTAAATGAATTAAATGCTGAATTAGCTGTATTAAGAAGACAAGTTAGTGCATATCAAAAACAAAGTGTTGAAGATACAAATCAGATTAAAGAGTTAGAAATTAAACTTGCTTTTATCCAAGAAGAAATTGGAATAAAAGAGAGAGCAGCTAGTGAAATGACTCAATTAGCCCTAAAAGAAGCCAACGAAATGATATACAATGCATCAAAAAATGCAGATATTATCGTAAGAGAAGCTTTGCTTAGTGCAAAAGAAATTTTAATTGATATGAGTAAGCTAGGTGTAGAAGCAAAAGAAATGAAAGAACATATGAATGATCAGCTGGAGTTATTAACGAAAGCGTTACAAAACTTTGATGTTCCGCCAATACCAAACAAAGAATTATTAGACACATGCGATGAATAAGACAAGTTAATAATGAGAGATTTATAGAGAGCTAATGGTTGGTGTAAATTAGTATGACAACATTATTAAATATCACTTAGGAGCAGATTTTCTGAACATAAGTAAGAAAATACGTATCTCTACGTTACAGAGTTGAGTGCATACATTTATTGTATGAACTAAGGTGGTACCACGTAAGTAAATCACGTCCTTAGATATTATCTAGGGACTTTTTCTTTATACAGGAGGTAAGAAAAAATGGAATATAAAAATACGTTATTAATGCCGAAGACAGATTTTGAGATGAGAGGGAAATTACCAACTAAGGAACCTAAAATCCAAGAAACTTGGCGAGAAGAAAAATTATACGAGAAAATGTTAGAAAAAAGAGAAGGATGTAAATCATTTGTATTACATGACGGTCCTCCCTATGCAAATGGAGATATTCATTTAGGTCATGGATTAAATAAAACATTGAAAGATGTTATTGTACGTTCGAAATTTATGGCTGGATATAAAACACCATTTATTCCAGGTTGGGATACACATGGATTACCAATTGAAACGGCAATTACTAAATTAGGTCATGATCGTAAGAAAATGCCTTTAGCAGAATTTAGAGCATTATGTAATGATTTTGCTTTAGAACAAGTAGCTAAACAAAAAGTAGGATTCTTAAGTTTAGGATGTATTGGGGATTACAACAAACCTTACATTACTTTACAAAAAGGATTTGAATCAAAACAAATTGAAGTGTTTGGTAAAATGGCAATGTCTGGTTTAATCTATAAAGGATTAAAACCTGTATATTGGTCACCAAGTAGTGAAAGTGCGTTAGCAGAAGCAGAAATTGAGTATCATGATATTAAATCTCCTACTATTTTTGTTAAGTTCGCAGTTAAAGATGGAAAAGGATTATTGTCAAGTGATGATCATTTTGTAATTTGGACAACAACTCCATGGACAATTCCTGCTAACTTAGCAATTTGTTTAAATGAAAAATTCACTTATTCATTAGTAAAAACTGAAAAAGGAAATATTATTTTATTAGATGAAAAAGTAGAAGAACTATGCGATAAATTTGGATTGGAACAAAGAGAAGTAATTAAAAACTTTAAAGGTAAAGAATTAGAAATGATTACTTGTAGTCATCCTTTATATGATCGTGAATCTTTAGTTATTTTAGGAGATCACGTAACGAATGAGGCTGGTACAGGATGTGTTCATACAGCGCCAGGATTTGGTGCAGATGACTTCTTTGTAGGAGCGAAATATGGATTAGAAGCATATTGTAATGTGAATGAACAAGGATGTATGATGGAAGATGCTGGAGAATGGTTAGCAGGTCAATACGTTGATAAAGCAAATAAAACAGTAACTCAGAAATTAGAAGATTTAGGGATGTTATTGAAACTAGAGTTCATTACACATTCATATCCACATGACTGGAGAACTAAAAAACCAATTATCTTTAGAGCGACAACACAATGGTTTGCATCAATTGAAGAAATTCGTCAACAGTTATTAGATGAAATTGCAGCAGTTGATTGGACACCTAAGTGGGGACAACAAAGAATGCACAATATGATCGCTGATCGTGGAGACTGGTGTATTTCTAGACAAAGAGCATGGGGAGTTCCAATTCCTATTTTCTATTCAGAAGATGATATGCCAATTATGGATGAAGCAATCTTTGAACATGTAGCTAAATTATTTGCTGAACATGGAAGTAATGTATGGTTTGAAAGAGAAGTTAATGAATTATTACCTGAAGGATATACTCATCCAATGAGTCCGAATGGAATTTTCAAAAAAGAGAGCGATACAATGGATGTTTGGTTTGATTCAGGATCAAGTCATACAGGTTCTTTAATTGAAAGTGGATTAGGATATCCAGCAGATCTATACTTTGAAGGTAGTGATCAATACCGTGGATGGTTTAATTCTTCATTAATTATCGGTACAGCAGTACATGGGAAAGCACCTTATAGACAAGTGTTATCTCACGGATTCTGTATGGATGAAAAAGGTGTCAAGATGTCTAAATCTCAATGGAATGCAGTTGCACCTAGTAAAGTAACGAGCCAATATGGAGCGGATATCTTACGATTATGGGCAACTACTATTGATTATCAAGCAGACTGTTCTATGGGAGATAATTTACTTAAACAAGTATCAGAAAACTATCGTAAAGTTAGAAATACATTTAAATTCTTATTAGGGAACGTAAATGAAAATGACTTCAAAAAAGCCGATATAGTAGCAACTAGTGAATTAACGATTGTTGATAAACATGTATTAATTCAATTATATGAATTAAGTAAAGAAGTGAAACAATCATATACAAACTATGAATTCGCTAATGTAACTACTAAATTAAGTACGTTTATGACGAATGTATTAAGTGCTTACTATACAGATTTCACTAAAGATATCTTATATATTGATAAAAAAGATGGATTACGTAGAAGACAAGTACAAACGGTTATCTACAAATCTGTTGATACATTATTAAAACTATGGGCACCTATTTTATCGCATACTGCAGAAGAAATTACTTGGTTCTTTAATGAATATAATGGTGAAAGTGTTCACTTACAAGAATTCAATGAAGAAGAAGTAATTGAAGATGCAGCTCAAATCAAAGCAGATATGGAAGTATTGTTCGCATTACGTAGTGATGTGTTCAAAGCACTTGAAGAAGCTAGAGCTGCTAAGGTAGTAGGTAAGTCACTAGAAGCACATGTAGTATTACACGTGAGTGAAACAATCAAAACAATTTTAGAAAATGTATTGGCAACTGATATTGCACAATGGTTCATTGTTTCTAAAGTTAGTTTCACAAATGATACATTACAAGCATATGAAACTTGTGAAGTATCAGTAGAAAAATGTGAAGGACTAGTTTGTCCAAGATGTTGGAATATAAGTGATAGTACACACGAAGAAGGATTGTGTGTTCGTTGTCAAGAAGTAATAAAATAAACAAGGAAAGCATCTGAAGTAATACACTTCAGATGCTTTTTATCGTAAGATATACCACGTGCTATGCGCGTGGTATTAGACTTTTAGATTCA
>CAMQRS010000019.1 GCA_947036815.1 uncultured Erysipelotrichaceae bacterium | reverse complement strand
AACGCATAAAAATACCCTCCTCACTGGTTTGTCCAGTAAAGAGGGTACATATCATCGTGCAGGTTTTTTTATTTTCTGTTCCTATTCATAATTTATTCTACACTCTTTATGTATCCACTTAAGAGCATCTCTTTATAAGCTAATTATTATAAAAAAATTAATCGTTTCAATTTCACTCTTATTTTTTATTAAACATATTTTTCAAGTAACCCCATGAATAGGCATTCATAAATAATCCAATAATTAAAATGATAGTTATTAGCAGTGTGTAGATTCCTATATATAATAACGTTTCAGAGTAAACCAAACTTGCAAGAGCCATAGGTGTAATTAATAGTAAAGCTAGCACACCTGACATACAAGTTACCACAAATATCAACGAACCAATACGTACATACATATCTTTCATTTGTGATCTAGACACTGGATTCATCCCGTATTCTTTTAATATTTTACAACGCATTGCTTTATATAAAATCATCATACTAATGAAAACAATAAATAAGACAGGTAATATATTCGTTAAATGATAGGAATTAATGAATTGCATACGCAATTGTGATAGTTTCGTATCTTCATGGGTATCTACATACACACACGTACCTTCAAATATTTGTTTAAATGTATCAACTGATACATCTGCATCAATTTTGAAATTATTCACTAAGGTTTCAATCACTAATTGTGATTTATAATGTAATCTTTCTGTACCGTCTATTTGTTCAAAGTTAATATGTTCATAAAAATCCTCTTTACTTACAAACTGGATGGGTATGCTTACTTCTTCAATAATCCAATAATCAATTATTAGTTTCATATCTTCGCTTACTTCTTCAATCTCATAATCTAATCCCAATTGTTCATAGTATGCGATATCTCCACTATTTAGATAAAGTGTACCAAACTCAGAATCGCTTTCATATGATTCATTACCTAGTACTAAATACATAGGTAACAGCATGCCATCGTGTCTAGTTTCTATTTTAGTACTCGAATATCCAGAATCATAAATAAAGTTTATTACTTCCTCCGTTTGCTCCCGAGTCATATAATCCTGACTTTGTGCAACATAGTAGAAATTATCTGTGTATCCATTTACATACTCATTATTTTTAATTTCTTGTCTAACACTAAGAGCCACAACTCCTACAAAATAACCAGTGATACTTAGTGCTAATATACTTGTAATTACTATTGTTTTATAATCTTTACAGTCACGTAATCCCAATTTTAAATTTTGTTTAATTCGTTCTTTACTTAACATCACATGTACCTCCATAACGACGATAAATGCGATTTGCGAGTACTATATGTACTATTAAATACAGAATTGATAGTTTCACAAATGCATATGAAATATTTAAATAATATATTATGTCATCACTCAACAACGGAATCATAAAATACACGCATCCACCTGCAACAATGTAATACATTAGTGTATTTAGTAAAATATATTGTTTAACATTTATATTATTAGCTTCATTCACTTCCATGTATTCTTTATAATGAGAAGAATGAATAATAGCAATTAGGAAATATAATATATTCACACTTATCAGAATTATAAATTCAAATACTATAATTATATTTTTATCTGCCATTGATGCTAATACACTTGCAAATAGTAGTGTTTCTGTTTTCGGATAGGTAATCATAATACCTAAGCTATCGATACGACTTAGGACTTCATTCCTTGTGTTTGAATCATAAAAATCAATATACAACATTTCTATATTCTCTATTTCTTGTACAAATAAATTCACAAATAAAAAATCTAAAGATTCATTTAACAAAATATCTGAATTTTCTGCAATATTTACAGGTGGAACTAATAAACCTGTTTGCATCACAGAGAGTACTTCATCCAAATGATATTCACTAGCTACTTTATTTAATTGAGCTGCTGAAGTTTCACTCGAATTTGTATTATATACAGCAACATTAGCTCCTGTTAAATAATCTTCAGTATTGAAGTATCTAAATAATTTGTTTTTTTCTCCGTTAGCAAGTTTGTATTGTATTCCTTTCGGATCAAAAATTGCGATACGTTCAATATCGACTTGGTCTTTTGTTGTTGCTAATACCATGATTTCATCTTTTTCTATATCTATGATATCAGTTAACGCAACCCCACTATTCAATAATTCTTCTTTGCTTATCGTAATGTAGTCTTGAGATAAATTATATACCCTATCTTTATTTTGATTCGCAACTGCCACCATATTTCCTAGCATTTGAAGTGTAAATACATTCACCAAAATAAATAAAAGAAATATAATGATATTCTTTTTATAAGCGTTTAGCATGTAATTTATGTAGATAGCATTCCCTTTATTATTTGCTACCTAACTCCTTTCTTACTCTTATATTAATTGTATACATTATTCTTACATAAATCAACAAATCATATTGATTTAACTAATCCGAATTACTATCCTTCCTCTAATAAATGAGCATCAATAATATCAGTTCCATAAATAAAGAGTTCATAGAAATATTCTTCACTTGGTGAAATACGTTCATTATTAATTGTAATTCCAGCTGCATCTAAAATAACAGAAGTGGTGAATTTATTTTTCGAGATTGTGAACGTTAATATTTCAGAAGTATTTCCATAGTAATGTGGTTCTTCTTCATGTTCTATGCCTTGAAGCAGTGCTACTAGTTTCTCCATTTCTTCATCACATAATAAATACGTTTCACCATTCTCCACGGATACATGTATTGTTTTAATTTGATCCGTATTTAAATTAGCTAGTGGAAAATGTCTGACTTGAGTCATATACGTGAAGTATAAAAGAATAGTAGCCATACAGATAATAATAAATACAGAAGATTTACTATAGAAGCACTTATCTTGTTGCATCTTAATATAATATTTATAGTCGCAATACATATAAAATACGAAACCAAGTAATGCACTGACCCATAGACCGATCGCTATCGTAATATTTCTGTCAATATACACAAAACCCAAACACCCCATTGCAGATATCATTAAATACTGAATCATTGATATACACACTCTTATCATAAGTTTTATATTCATATTTTTTTCTTCTCTTTCTCATTTTCAATAATTTCACTATTCTTATTACAAAATAGTTTGCATATAATTCGAATTGTTTCTATTTAATTAAGTAAATTATACATTAAAATATTATGTAAATGCGAATTTGAATTCATTGTTTCGGTTTCACACAATTCAAGCCATTCATCCGTGTTTTATTTTCATAAACGAACTTTTTATGACTTTTAAACCAGTAAATCCGATCTAACAACGTAGCAAATTGTAAATACTGTCTCTTAGTCCTTCAACATAAAAGATCAGTGTAGATATCTATTGTATGAATACATTCAGTTATTATGGTAGGTGATCTTCTCTAACAAACAAAAAGAAGGTTCATTCGAACCTTCTTTTTCATGCTATTTATTAGCTAATACTTCTCGTACTCTACTTGTAATTCCTTTCAAGTTATAGCACTCTGCATATGCTTGTAATGGTCTTTTTATATGGTCAACCACAAATCTTTTTCCATCGACATGATGATTTGTTAAGTTTGCATATAGAACTTCAATTTCTTTTTTCACTTCTGTATCATTAAATACATAATGACCTGAAATATCTAAGATATCTAACGATAATTCTGTACTAGCTAAAATTTGGTCTACTGTTAAGTCTTTTTGTTCGTTTACCATCCATTTTCTCCAACGTTCTGTTTTAATTGCTTTAATTAATAGAACTTCTTTCAAATTAGATGCTTCTTCAATTAATTCTTCTTTTTTTAATATTTGTTCTAACTCACATAATTTTAAGTATGCTCTTGTTTCTTCTGTACCATATTGTGGAGCAACATTACTTGCTGTTACTTGTGCAGGCATATGTTCAAGCAATGTAATATCATCAAGATAATCAGCGTTATGTTCTTTTAATCCCACTTTATATTTTTTCGCCATTTGTGCTAAATCATAAGCATTTTTAAAGTTGTATGTTCCTACTTGCTCTGTTTTTCTAGTTAACGTTCCTGTTTGTCCTACAATGAAGGTTGGCATCGGTAAACTTCTTTTTGTCAGTTCAACTTCTAATTTTTCAATGAATTCTTGATATTTTTCTGTTGAAGTTAATCCACCATTTGTTTCTTCTGTTCCCACTTCATATCCTATTTCAGGTAAGTTTCTTTCTACTCTTGCATGTTCGCAAAATTCGATTAAATCAACTGTTCTTTCTAATACAACGTCCAATGGCATTACTTTACCCATTTCAAATGGATCTTTAGTTGGATCTATCATAAGTAAATCAAATCCTGCTTCAATATCTGCTAAGTATGATTCTCTTGCTAATTTCATTGCTTCTTCTAGTGGCAAGTGAGCATTACGTTCTTGATCTCTTTGCCATGGTCCACCATGATCTCTACATAGATAATATAAACCATCAAACCCTACTTCATCAGCAATTATTTTTATATCCTGATTAAATCGTTCTTGATTCCATGCATTTACATATCCTCCACCAAGTTCATCTTTATCCACTTGGTTTCGGCTCGCAATGAACATTAACGGAAAGTCATAATCTTTCGCTAATTCAAAACTTGCTTGCATTAAGTTTGAAGACATTGGTCCTATCCCTAATAATGTCGCACTGTTCCCCGTTTTTTGTAATTCTAACATTCCTTCTACTACGCTTTTAATTGGTAACTTTTTATTCATATCTTTTTCCCACTTTCATTATATTTATTATTATCAATCATATAATTTATCCCCACGATATTTATATAATTATTTATTTGCTTGTTTCGATATTTGGTTTCGTGAAATGTAATATCGCTACTGCTACTGCTACTCCAATGAACATATCCACTGCATACCACATAGGATTATTTACTGCTGCAATAACAATCAATCCACCATGAGGTACAAAACATTCTACTCCATGTAACATTCCTAATCCTGCTCCTACTGCTGAACCTATAATAATTGCTGGTAATACTCGTTTAATATCCTTAACCGCAAATGGAATAGCTCCTTCAGTAATTCCAATCAATCCCATAAACCCTGCTGTTACTCCTAATTGTTTTTCATCTGTTGTATATTTTCTTCTTGAAATGAATGTTGATACTGCCATTGCAAGCGGTGGAATTGCGACTGCAATTCTAAATGCTCCATTTGGACCAAACATACCTTCTGCCATTAATGCCATTGTAAATGCAGAAGCTGTTTTATTAATAGGACCTCCCATATCTACTGCTGTCATCCCACCAATTACTAATCCTAGTAGTAATGCACTACCTCCTGAAAGATTTGACAACATTGATGTTAATCCAGTCATCATGTATCCTAATGGATTTGCTAAGATGTAAATATATCCCATACATACTACGAATGTTGAGAACATAGGAACAATTAATACCGGCATAATTGATTTAACCGTTGGACTAACTTTCCATGTTTTCATCCATTTTACGATATATCCAGTTAAAATCCCTACAATCATTGCACCTAAGAATCCTGTTGAAACATTATTTTCTCCAATTGGATTATTTGCGATGTATCCTGCAATCATCCCTGGCGCTAGTGCTGGCTTCCCTGCTAATGAATATGCAATGTATCCTGATAGCATTGGAATCATCATGGCAAACCCTGCTGATCCGATGGCTAATAAATTTGCGAAGAATGGTGATGTAACGCTCATTCCACCTTCTCCAGCATCTCCAGTTGCTAATGCTGCTGCTAAGAATACCCCACCAACTACTACTGCTGGTAAGAAATATGATACTCCGGTATTAAATGCTTTTAATAAATCTTTACTTATTGTTTTAAACATAATTTTCCCCTTTTATAGTTTTTCTAATTTGTCAATAATTCCAACTGGATCCTTAATTACCACAGATGGATCTACCGTAAGCACTTTCCCTTGCGCCTCTTTTTCTTCAAAACGTTCAGCTTCTTCAATTCCAATTCCAATCGCTAGCAACACAACATCTGCACTTGCTACTTCTTCTTCACTAATTTCATTTTCAATTCCCATTCCACCTTGGGTTTCAACTTTTACTTCATATCCTCTTTTTTTACATTCTTGCTCAATTGCTTCTTGCGCCATATATGTATGGGCAATTCCAGTTGAACAGGCAGTAACACTAACTATCTTCATTGATTTCCTCTTTCTAGTTTTCTAACTCTTTAATTATACCAAAGTAATCTTCACTCGTTTTTGCATTATTCAATCTGGTTCTAAATTCTTCTCTCATTAAAGACCTACTTAACATCGCTAATATTTTCAAATGTTCTTTTTCTCTATTTTCAGTGGATACACCAATCATAAATATTAATGATGTTTCAACCCCATCCCATAAGATTGGCTTTGTTAATTTTAAGCATCCAACAAATGTTTCATTCACCGTGTCTGATTCGCCATGTGGAATGGCTACACCATATCCAATGGCAGTTGATACTATTTCTTCTCTCAGTAATACAGCCTTAATGTAATCTTCAACGTTTGAGATCTTTTTACTCTCTCCAGCAAGGTTTGCTAGATACGTAATGACTTCTATTTTGTCTTTAAAATTTTCTTCGCAAACTTGCGTTAAACACTGTTCAAACATATTTTTTTCTCCTTTCTCTATTCATGTATTTAATGTAATTTATCTTACACACCTATCATAAGTCATATTTCTAATCGTGCAAATATCAATGCTATTCCATTACTTCTGGAAAATAAAAGACATACACAACAAAAAAAAGAGAGCATCGCTCTCTAATCAATATACTATATATAATTACCTATCTTACTTTTTTTAATTCTATTACACGATCTGCAATATTTGCCACATCTGAATCATGTGTCACAATTAGTAAAGTTTTTCCTTTTTCTTTAAATCTACATAATAACTGTAAAATAATACCTTTATTATGTGGATCCAAACTTCCTGTAGGTTCATCTGCTAAGACTATTCTACATGGTTTTAATAATAGCCTTGCGATTGCGATTCTTTGCTGTTCTCCTCCTGAACACTTAAACACTTGTTTATTTTCCATTCTTGTTAACCCTACTTCTTCTAATGCCTCGCTAATTAATTCCTTTTTATTCGCTGCTTTACTATATTCTAAAGCTATTTTTAAATTATTATACACCGTATCATCTTCTACCAAAGCAAAATTTTGAAACAAGTATCCTATCTCATACCGAAGTAAGTGCTCTGCTCCTCTTGTATACGGAGCATGTCCTTTTTCTCCATCATACAAAATACTTCCACTATCTGCTTTTTCAAGTAATCCAATAATATTTAATAGGGTACTTTTTCCACATCCACTTTCCCCAATAATACAGATCATTTCATTTTCTTCTACATCCATACTAAAATCCTTTAATACTTCTATTTCACCAAATTTTTTATTTATATTCTTCACTTCTAGTGCTTTCATCTGATTCCTCCTATTTTAATGCATTCATGCCTTCTTTCTTTTGAAATCTTCTTATTTGATAAGCCTCAAACAAGACTTCCATACAACCAAAGAAAAGAATATATAACACAATTCCTTTTATCTCAACGTGATACACTAAGGATGCAATTATTCCAGCGATAATGTATGCACAAGCATTAATAATATATATCTCATGATACCTTTTTATATATGAATATCCATTCAAATACTGTATTGATATTTTCTTTTTAAATACATCTAAGTATACATAAATGCTTTGGTATACAAATACTAAATATACTGATAAATATCCTATTAATAGAAATAACATCGATGAGAAAGTAACAAGATGTCTATGAAAAGCCATCTGTACTTCTGGATATAAAGAGTATAAATCTACATTGTCTTTATAGCCCATTTCACTTAATTCATCATATACCTTAGGTAAGTTTGTAGTATTGAAGTAATAGGAACCTGAGCCATTTAGTGTTTCCGCTATGTTTTCATCACATACATATACAATAGGATTTTTAATATATTTAGCGTTATCTTCCACCTCTCTAAAGTCTAATGTTTTAAATTGTTGTATGAAGTCTTCAACAAAAATAACTTCTTGATACACATACCATTGTTTATAACTTTCTAATGATGCACTTTCTTCATATCGCTTAGGAACAAGTAAGACACCTCCGGATAATGAATCAATATCGATTTGATTATTTGTCCCATGTTCTATTACGGGGTAATCATTCAAATAATTACGATTTACATATATAAAAGGAACCTCATAGCTTTGATCCATAGTGCCTGTGACAGGGTCATAAACATCCTTGCTTATCTCAGATTGAACAACCCAATCATACAGGTTATAATACATTCCCTCATATTCATTAGAAAGATGCTCGATAATATCTCTATTGATATCTACGGCTGCTTCGCCTCCTATTTCATTCGTATATTTATCTGCAAAAACACGAATTGCATACCTATTTTCATTCTCTATCTTGTGTTCATAAAGTAGCTTCGCCTCGTTAGCTTGTATGTAAAAATCTGGAACAATGGAAACAAATGGTGCCATTAATATCGCAGTTGCAAGTGTCTTAACAATAATATTCAAATAAATACTAAATGAATTAATTTTATTTTGTTTTAAGTCATGAAAATTACGATACAGTGATAAATAAACATATACAAATACAATTAGAAGTACAATCACTCCTAAAAAGCCTAAAATAGATAAGACAATAATTTGGTAAAATGCTTCACTTGCTTCTCTGAATCCTCCACCAAATATAAGTAGAAGTAATATTTGAACTAATGCATACGAAAGAGCTAAGCTTAATAAAAACAATAAAAATTTATTCTTTAATATTTTTACTTTTCCTACTCCGTTTAGTCGGCATACTGCTATGTATTTTTTATGTTTAATAGTATTCACTACAATTAACATCATTAAACTCACACAGGCTAATCCCATGCAGATGAATAAAATATTATTTGGATCAAACTGAATTCCTTCATCCTTAATTATTGTAAATGTACCGTGTTCATCAAGTACGCTTAAATTTTCAATATAATTTCTAAAATCTGTTCCTTTAATTTCATTTTCAAATTCTTCAACACTAATTCCCTCAATCGTGTACAGAGTGGGAATCTTATTTCCGATTGCTTGATGAAATGGATGATATTCATAAGGTACTACATAGTCGTAAAATAAAGGATTCAGTAAATCGATTAAAATAGCATTTTCATTATTGTTAGTATCTAATGTATAATAACGATTTTCATCCTCATTTGAAAATTGGATTCGTTCATTATTAATTGTTTGTATGTCATCTACATAAATATCACTTGTTGCATAAATATAAACAGAATTACTTTGAGCATGAATATTCTCCGATTGAAGAAAACCAGTTGCCACAACATCATATTTTTTAAAAATTTCATATAATTGTGTTTGATAAGCTTCATTTTCAATAATTTGATTGTTTAAAATCAAGGAGATTCCCTTATCCGTTTCAAAATTTAACTTATCGAAATAACCATTAGCATTTAATGCGTTCTTAAAGTTATCATTTCCCATCGAAAAAAACATTGATACAAAAAATAAGCAAGCTAATAATCCTGACATGATAATCGATATTTTTTTCATTTTTAATTCTCCTTTTTATACAAAAAATGCAGGAAGTTAATTTAACCACCTACACTTGTGTTACGAATATATTGTATTGGTTAAATCGTTTAATATAAAATATAAACATACCTAATTACTTTATCCAAATACTATGTACGCTTCTTCTATCTAAAGTATAACATTGATTTAATATACTATTAAAAACCTTAATCAATTATTAATCATTGTTTCGGTTTTACATAATTTTAGTTATCCATCAATACTTTTTATTCAAAATCGAACTTTTGATTTCCCTAAAATCATAATAATCCTTATAACACTTAAGCAATGAACAATTTCTATATAATTCTTCTTCTATTATAAATAGATATAATGAATCTGTTTTTTCAAGATGTTTTTTCGCAATTCTATGTAAGCCTTTATTTTTAACAGATAATTTTATTTGTGTGTTTAAGAAATAGTTATATAAATCAGAGGTAGCACCTACTATAACCTTATCTGTTGCAAGTATATTTTTTTCATAATCTATTTCTAAACCTAAATGGGTCTTACAAAAAAGAATATATAACTCTACTTGTTGTTTTCGTTTCTCTTCTACTTCTTCCATTTTCATCAAATTATAAAGCGCTGTTTCATACTCTTTACGTAAGATAGAATAAATCGCTTGATTTGCTAATGCGATATTTCTATTTTTATTAGAAATATCAAGGTCACCATCCATTAAAATACCATTTAATTCATCCTCTACTGTTTTGTAATCCAGTTCCATTTTTCTATATAAATATATCTTACTAGGATAGTATCTAATCTTAAGTAAATAATTATCTTCCTTTATTAGCTTATCTATCTCCGTAGATATTGCATATGCTTTTCCTTCATTTTTTACATCGATATAATGAACAAAACAATTTAGTTTCATTAATAAATGTCTTGGTTCAAATCCATAAACTTTAGTATAATCGATATAATAAATACCCATACAATACGCATAAGAAAAGATTATCATTAATAAAGAAACTAGTGTTTCATCCAACAAATCTTTGATACTTAAATATTCTAAGGTTACCTCTTTTAAAGGATATTCTCGAAACTTATAAAATTGATAAATAATATTAATTCCATTATAATGACAATCATACAAGGCGTTATCCTTATACGTCTCCATATATTCTAATAGACATTCAAGTTCTTTTCGTATTTTTTTTTCATCTTCATATTCAATCAACGTGCTCAATCTTGAGTAATCTACTTGTACATTACTTACTCTTGTTTTATTGATTCGATCATATAACTCCATTATAATTTTATCTGAATGTCTAACTTCATGACCTTGAATGATATTTTTATAAGTTTTTACACTGCAAATTCTTGTGTTTTCACTTGAATTATATAACAGTGATTCATAGCTTAACTTATATTTTTTTCTATAATATTCTAACAATATCTTATCGTTCATACAAACACCCCTTAAATTCATTTCATTCATTATACACTATCCAATAAAATAATAGTTACTTTTGTCATATAATTACTTTTTTAAACAATGTTTTTTTCTTACTATAAAAAAAGAAAGAGATTTACTCTTCCTTTAATAGGGTTATAAATTGTTGATATGTGTTACATTTCTCTATCTTTTTAACTAGTTTGTCTGAATTAATTATATGATATATATTATTAAATAGTTGTTTTGAAAATACTTTATTATCGAAGTTTATTGCCAATAAAAAAATTAAGTTCACTTCTGTTTTTTCCCAGATGATTGGATTTTTTAATGTGATCACAACTATCTGCGTATAAATAACATATTTATCTAGTCCATGTGGGATTGCGATACCTTGCCCAAGTTCTGTCGCTGAGATGGCTTCTCTGGCTAATACAGATTCATAAAAGCCTTCGCTTATCACCTCTTTCTTAACAAGTATTTCATTTGCGTACTGAAGAACCTCTTCTCTAGAGTTGAAATCTTTTTTCAAACATACGCTGTCTTCATCTAATGCTTTTAATAAATTGACATATTTATTACTTTTATTTTCTGCGAATAGTTTGACATACACATCTTTTATCTTTTGAATATCAGAATCAGAAGCGATTGGAGATATTTGTATGATAGGTGTAGCGCATCGATTTAACGCACTAGTTGATATTATTAAATCAAACGTATCATAATCCTCTTCTTTTATCTCTTGTATATGAAATGATTCAAGAACATCAAAGGTAGGCAATTGTGTTTTAATTCGTGATACAATTAACTGAGTTTGCGCTGTTTCATAGTTACTAATTACCGCAATTTTTTTTGATAAATTTTTACGTTCCATAGCTCCTTGAAAATGAATCAATACAAAACTTATTTCATCTTCTGATAGTTGAACTCCCAATCTCTTTTCTATAATTGATGAAGCAAGCCACACTACACTAAACATGGCAGTATATTGTTCCTTTATTTGTTCAATAAAGGGATTATTTACTGTTATATGATTAGTAATTCTTGATATCATTGGTACAAAATGCTTTTCCAATCCATTAACTAAAATTTTATCTTCTCTTAAATTTGAATTAAATACATCTTCTACAGACTCGATTAACTCTAATACTAAGCTTGTCACTTCTGCTTTATGAGTAAATAATTCAAGATTTTTTCGTTCATGGTATACGCCAGCAATTCTTGCGTTAATCCATCGAATATCCATCTCTCGTATCTCTACACCGACTTGACTTTCTACTCCCTTACATAGCGATTGTGCTATCGGATATGTTTGCAATACATGTAACTCTGAAGTAACTGGTCTATTGGGAGTACTCACTAGCTGATGCCCATTAGCAATCCTCTCTATGAATATCGTAAATTGTATTAATATTTGAATATGAAAGTTTAATCCTATCTCAAAATTCAATTCATGTTTTATATACGCAACCATTTCTTTAGCGATGCTTATATATGTATCATTAAAGTAAAGATTAAGTACTACATCACATTGTTCAACGTTAACATCATATTCTAGTTTTAAATCATTTTTCAATCGATTGTAGATGAATCTTCGTTTTGCACTTCTAATTCGTTGTTCTTTACCAGTAATGACCGTTCCTTTTTTTGATTTATTCAGTGATAACTCTTTTTTTCTTAAACTTTCTTCAATAATTTCTATATCTTTTACTACGGATGTTTTACTTACATTAAACTCTTCAGATAATTTTCGAATTGATATCGTTTCATCCATCATAACTAGTTTTTCTTTTATGAGTTCTCTTCTTTCTATACTATTAGAAGTATGAATCCCCTCATTGATGATGAACTTCATAAACTTCTCTTTTTCTTGTTGCGACCCTTCAACGAATAGTCCAACACCTGTTTTACGACATATGTTTAAATTGTAATTTTGAATTTGATACTCTAGTTCATTTAAGTAATTAAAAATTGTTTTTGTTGATACATTTAAATGTTGTGCAAAATACTCTGTTTTTTTAATTTGAGTTTCTTGAAAAAGTAGTTCATAAAATTTAATAATTTTATTTTTTTTCACCGTGTTAACCTCACTCTCGTATACCTTTATTTTACATGCAGAACTACATGAGTCAATACCTTAATACTTCCTCACATATCGAAAATAAAAGGACACTCACTGGTTCATATAATATACGATTTATATCTTACCATTTCGGACTACTAAATGCAGTAAAAGAACTCTACAATTAAATTGTAAAGTTCTTTATTTTTAGTCTTTTTGTGGCTCTAATGATAATAGTCTACCACCACTTGCTTGATTATGTTCTTTCATAAAGTCTACAATTGATCCTAGTGTAGGACAAATAGTGACTCCTACTGCTTCTAATGCAGTTATTTTAGATTTTACTGTTCCCATATCGCCACTTATGATTGCTCCAGCATGACCCATCTTCTTACCTTCTGGTGCATTCATTCCTGCAATGAATGCGCAAATAGGTTTTGTAATTCCTAATTCTTTTATTTTAGCCGCAGCCATTTCTTCACTTGTTCCACCGATTTCCCCAATTAATACAATGGCATCTGTATCTTCATCGTTGGCAAGTAATTCAATTACATCTGCATGACTCATTCCTACAATTGGATCTCCACCGATTCCAACACAGGTAGATAGTCCATATCCTTTAAAAGTTAAATTGGATGCTGTTTCGTGTGTTAATGTTCCACTACGAGAAATTACTCCAATATGACCTTGTCCATAAATATAATCTGGCATGATTCCTAATTTTGATTTACCCGGTGAAATGATACCAATCGTATTTGGTCCTACCACTTTTGCTCCCACTTGTTTAGCTAGAGTTACTATTTCTAATATATCCATTACTGGTACAAACTCCGTAATGATTACTAATAATTTAATTCCTTCATGTAAGGCTGCAATTGCTGCACCCTTCACAAATTGTTTAGGTGCTAATAATAATGCTGCATCTATTTGCGGATGTACACTAAGTGCATCCTTTACACTATTAAATACGGGAACACCTTCTACTTCTTGTCCACCTTTTCCAGGTGATACTCCTGCAATTAGTTTAGATCCACCTTCCAATGTGCGTTTTGTATGAATACGCCCTTGTTTACCAGTAATACCAATAATCAGCATTGATGTATTTTCATTAATTAAGATACTCATTATTGTGCCCCCTTAAGTGATAGTAGTAATTGTACTGCTTCATCTGTTGTCCCAAACTTAGTTTGTTGGAAACCTAGTTTATCATAAATTTCCCAACCTTGTTCTTGATTGAATCCACGACTCTTAACAACTACTGGTTTATTGCTTGCTAATTCTGTATATGCTCTAGAAATACCCTCTGCCATATCTGCACAGTTATTAATTCCCCCGAATATATTCACAAAAATGTATTTCGTACTTTCATTCAATAATAATATTTTCATTGCATGATATGTTTTTTCTGAAGTAACTCCTCCTCCTAAATCAAGGAAGTTATTACATAATCCACCATAGTGTTTCACTGTATCCATTGTAGCCATTCCGATTCCAGCCCCACCAGTCATCGTTCCGATGTCTCCATTTGGATTTAATTCTACGTATGTTAAATCATGAGATTGTGCTTCTAATTCTTCATGTGAGAATTCTTCAGATGTTCTAGGAAAAACTTTATAGTCTCCTTGACGATACATTCCATTGTCGTCAATTGCTAATTTACAGTCTATCGCAATAATTGAATCATCTTCTAATAAAGCTAGAGGATTAATTTCAATTGTTGTTGCATCTAGTTCAAATCCTGCTGTTACTAATTTACTAGCAATATCTACTACTTGATCTAAATGAATTTGTTTTAAATCAAACATATTACATGCTTCAATAAATGCTTCTTTATCAAACCCACTTGTAACATTAAACTTCAATAATTTTTCAGGCGCAGTTGCTGCTAATTCTTCAATATCCATTCCTCCAAAAGGAGTAAACATCAACAACATCTGAGCATTCGTTACATCCAATGTCATCCCTAAGTAGTATTCTTCTTTAATTGGTAAGAACCCACAAGCAATCACACCTTCCATCGGTAAATCATTAATTGTGATTCCTTCAATTATTTTTTTAACTTCGATTAACTCTTCACGTGTTTTAACTACTCGTACTGCTCCATGCTTTCCTCTTTTTCCTGATAGAATTTGTCCTTTTAAGACACAAGGAAGTGGTACATTCGCTGGAATTTCATCCCCTTCAAAAAGAATGCTTTCATTAATTGGTATTCCAAAACGTTCTAATTGTATTTTACCTTCAATTTCTAAATAATCCATATAGTTCCCTTTCTGTATGATGATAATTATGTATATTTAATTACCATATCTATTTATATATTAGTCTTCCCATGCCATTTCAGGTCTTGGTAAGTATGATTCGTCTAATGGATATCCGATACGTGTGATATTCATCAATTGTTCATATCCTAAGTTTCCTGAGAAACTATTATTTCCCCAAGATCCACATCCTAATGTTGTTGTTGCTCCATACCCATTTGTTGGAGATCCTCCACCAGTTGTTCCAGAAGCTTGATTTACAATACATCTAGAAACACTACAAGTGATTCCTACGTATTCTGCATTTTCTTTTGAATTCGTATGTACTACTACACTATGTCCAATTCCTTCGTATGCTAAATTTTCAACCATCATGTCAACACCTTGTTTGAAATCTTTATATGGAAGAATTGTTAATACAGGTACCATTTTTTCACGGTTTAAGATATCTTCACTACCTGCTTTTGTTCCTTTTACTAATAATACTTTTGTTGCTTCTGGCACTTCAATACCAATTACTTTTGCTGCATCTACTGCATTTAATCCAACAATATGACGATTTAATGGTCCTTTTGCTGGGAATACTCCTTCTCTTACTTTTTCTACTTCTGCCTCATCACTAATGTAGTGACAACCATTATCTATCATCGTTGCTACGAATTCATCATATTGTGATTCATGAACAAATACACATTGTTCTCCTAAACAGATTAATCCATTATCAAAGTAACGTCCTGTGATTATTTTTTGAGCTGCATCTTCTAAGTTTGCATCTGTATCTACAATTGCTTGTACATTTCCAGCACCTACTCCATATGCAGGTTTTCCACTTGAGTATGCTGATTTTACCATTCCCATACCACCAGTTGCGATAATCACATCTGATTTACTCATTAATTCACTTGTACCTTCAATAGAAACACTTTCTAATCCCAATACTAAGTCTTTTGGTAAATTTAATCTTCCTAATTCTTCTCTTAATAAATGTACCACAACTTTTGTTAAGTTAACAGCACGTGGATGTGGTGCAAATATAATTGAGTTTCTTGTTTTTAATGCAAATGCGGCATTTGACATCGGTGTTACTACTGGATTCGTTGACGGTATTACTGACGCTACTACACCCATTGGTTTCGCTACTTCATATATTCTTTTATCTTCATCACGGTTGATAATTCCTACTGATTTTTTTCCTTTTAAAGAATGCCAAATCAATGATGACTTATTACGACATTTCGCTATTTTATGTTCAACATCTCCCATTGCTGTATCGTTTGCTGCCATTGTTCCAAGCTCTACTTGGTTATCATAAATCACTTTACACATCGCTTTTGCTGCTGCATCTGCTTGTTCTTGAGTTGCATTCGCAAATGCAACTTGTGCCGCTTTTGATTTTTTAATTAGTTCTTCTACTGTTAATACATTTGTTTCATTCATTTTGATTTCTCCCTTTTTTTGAATTTTATTAATATACAAAATTAGACAACTGTCCAAATTCTGGCCAATATTGTAAGCATACCCATCCAACGATTACGACAATAACCATTGAAATAACAGTCATTAATGATCCACGTTTGAACATTATATTTGCGTCCAATCCATATGCTACTGGAATGGCACGAACACTAATAGGTAATACATATTCTGCATTATAAGCCATAACTACAATAAACCAATATGGAATTGGATTTAATCCCAATCCGACACAGAACTGTAACATGATTGGTATAATGATTGCTGCTGCTGCTGTGGAGTTTGTTAACTCACCTATTAAACGCGCTGCAATCGTAAAGATAATAATTGTTGTTAATCCACCGTCCATATTCATACTGGTAACAATGTCTGCTAATGCTGCACTTGCTCCAGATCCATTAATTAATACACCTAAAGCTAAACCACCACCAAATAGAATCATCATTCCCCACATTGTATTTTTTTGGGCTTCTTCCCAAGTTAATAATGGGCTATCTTTTTTATTTGTAATAAAGAAGGCTAGTGATCCTAAAATTAAGAATACATAGGCTGGCTCTAACATTGGCATAATGTCTTGATACCAAGGTCGTGCGAATGCTCCAATTAAAGCTAGCATAAATAATAATGAACATATTTTTTCATCCTTTTTCATATGCCCTAATTCTTTATATGCTGTTGCAAAGTAATCTTTTGTACCTTCTAAGGTTTTTACCTTTAATGGCATTAATAACATAAATGTTAATAGTGCAATCGTAGCAAAGAAGAAGTATGGGAATATTTTAATTACCCAATCTATATACATAAATTCTACTCCTGTATACCCTTGTAATAAATCTATCGCAACTAAGTTCATTGCTCCACCCAGTGGCGAACCAACTCCCCCTAGTCCTGCTCCCCAACCGATACACAATAGGATAGGTACTGCTGGTGCTGCTTTTTTAATATCATCATATCCCGCTGCTTTTAACATTGAGACAGCAATAGGTGTCATTAATGCACACACCGCAACATTTGGCATTACTACCGAGATTGCTGTACTTGCAAGTAACCATACGACTATTTGACTTTTCATTGAAGGTCCGATGATCGATAAAGTTTTTAATGCTAGTCTTTTATCTAATCCAATCTTAGCCCAAGGCATAATTAATAACCCAGAACCAAATACTAAAATAATACTAGATGATACATATTGTGAGGTTAATGTCGATATAGGAACAATTCCTACCAACGCATTCACAATTACTGGCATCATTCCTGTTACTGCAATGTGTACAGGTCTAGCTCCCCACCAGTATATCGTCCAAATTAATACTCCTACTGCTTGCGCACCCTTTAGGGTCAGTGCATCTTGTAGCAGAAGTGTGGTAATCAACATGATCACTGGTCCTGCAATTATTTGAAGCGTTTTTTTACTCATTGAAATTCCTCATTCTTTCTTTGCGACTCCCTTGATATCGCTTACATTTATGATTATAGACTAGATAATATATATTACAACCATGTTTATGGCACTTCTCATTATGTAAAATAAGTTGTTAAATACAGCATGTGAGTTGCATATGTTAACGGGTTGTTGCACCATATGCAACAACCTTTGTAAATAAAAAACTACCCGAAGGTAGTTATAAAGGGAAGTATCCCAATTGTCCTGAAACTTTGTTTGCACGAACACTCATTATCTTTAAAATTTCTTTTACTCTTTGTGGATTTTGTAAGCTATTCACACTCATAGAAACACTAATAGCTGCAACTACTTTTCTTGATCGATCAAAGATGGGCATTGATATTGAACCTACTTCTAGTGTAAGTTCATTTTCAACAATACTATACCCTCTCTTTTGTATGGTTTGTAATTCTAATATTATTTCATTCTCATCAATTTTTGTATTTGGTGTTATCTTCATCATTTTAGTAGATTTAAAAATACGAGCAAGTTCTTCATCATGCATATATGCCATCATAATTCTACCCATAGCAGAACAATACATCGGTTGACGATGCCCTGTAGGTATGAACAACTGCTTTGTATTTGTGCTACAAGTATTAATTAAGTGCACAATCTCATGACCGCTAGCAACCGACATATGGCCGTGTAGACCCAATTGATTAGACAACAACATTAATTCTGAATAACAATAACGATATACTGGCATATTGTGTAACGCAGTACCAGCTAATGTGATAATTTGAAGTCCTGGATAATAATATCCACTCTCATCTCGTTCTAAGAAGCCCCAGTCTAAGAGTGTGTTCAAATGTCTAGATACTGTACTGATATTCATATTCAATAGCTGTGCAATATCCGATGTTCTTTGCATCGGCATTATTTCATTGAATGTGGATAAAATAGCAAGAGTTTTACTTGTACTTTTATTATTTTTCATCTTCTCTACTATTTGTGAATGTGGCATGTTTAATTCTCCTAAGTGAAATATTCATGAATTATAACATACTTTACAGCTAAAAAACTATGGATTGAGTAATCCCTTATAAGTGAATATTTTCACTAATTTGGCACTAATATAAGAGATTATTTTATACGTTACATATTCGTATCTATTCTAAAATAAAAAGGAGCTTTCGCTCCCTTGTTATCTAATTATTAATTGATTCAGCTTCACATTCAAAGCTTCATAATCAATGACTTCATGCTTTTCTTTCACTTTTAAATCTTGTACTCGTTTCTCAATATCTTTATATAATATAAATACATCAGATAATCTTTTATCAATTTTCATGCTCGTACTAATATCTGAAAAGATATTATCGAATGCAATATCAAAAAACTTTTCTACCGTACTAAACTGAAACATTTGACTTGTTACATCATCATTTAAATCGGATAATTCTTTTTTAAATGAGAGTAAGCCTTGTTGAAAATGATTCATTTCTATTTGTGCTTTATCCATTTTATCGTACTTCATCAAATCACTAATGACACCACCACCGATGATATCGATAGTACTCCATCCACTAGCGCTTGACAACTTTTTTTTTACCTTACCTAGAATTTCCAGACAATGTTCACCAGCTGCTATCGCTTCTTTAATTTCTTTTATATTTATGCCACCTAATACAATCTGGTTATCCACAACTAGCAGTTCATTTGCTCCTTCGTGTGTCTTCATCATTTGATTTTTTAATTGTTCTTTCGATATTAATAATTCATCGTGACAATATTTTAATGATTCAAGTTCTTCTTCTAACTTGTGTATTTGATATTCGTTTTCTTCTACTTCTTGAAGTGAAATTCTATATTTGGCACGTGCTTTCACTACCTCTTCTTGTTCTTTACTCAGTTTATTTTCTAAGTTTCCAATCAATGAATGAATAATTTTAGATACCGTTTTTTTCTCTAAACGAATTACATCAGCTTCTTCTTTGCTTAATTGACTTTCAAACTTTTTATGAGTCTGTTGTTTTTGTAGCAATTCATTTTGAAGACATATTAGTATACCTTGTATTTTCTCATATCTAGCTTGCTGTTCAATTAACAGTTTCACTTTTTTTCTTAGTTCATCCACACTATTTTCCCGCTGGTTGTATTATAAACTTATCTAGTGCATACGCTATTCCATCATCATTATTAGACTTTGTTATATAGTTAGCAACTTGTTTTACCTCAGTACAAGCATTTTCCATGGCAATACCTAATCCAGCATATTCAATCATGCTTACATCATTACTTGCATCCCCTATAGTAATTATTTCGCTCATATTTAATTCATAGATATCCCCAAGACGTTCAATCGCTTTCGCCTTTGATACACTTGAATTAAAAAATTCTAAAAAGATTGGTTTTGATGTACAATACGTTACTTCATCGAATGTTTCATTCATTAATTCTTGTTGGTATGAATTAATATTTATTATTTCATCATACCATAATATTTTAGTAATCCCTTGTTCTAGCAGTGCATCCACATCACTCATTAATATCGGTTCTACTCCTGACATTTTTTTATATTCATGAATTTTATCATTTAACTTGTTTCCATATAATTTATTATCTGACCATATACACATCGTCGTATCGAACGATATTCCTAATTCTATAATTTTTCTTGCATCTTCACTATTTAAGCCTTGTTCATATAGTATTTCATTTGTTTGTGGGTGTACAATCATAGCCCCATTATATGTAATGATAGGATGTGTAATATCTAATAATTGTTGGTATTTAGCAACCCCTTGAAACGGTCTGCCCGTTGAAATTGTAAATATTACTCCTAATTCTTTTATTTCTTTAATTTTTTGTCTAGTTAAGTTTGTAACTATATTTTCATCATTTAATAATGTTCCATCCATATCTACTGCTACTAATTTATATTTCATGTGTTACCTCAATCATAACGAATTACTCGTTTGTATGCATCAATTATATCATAAAATATTCTATAACTACGTATGTATTTTTTAGATATCATCGTATTTATTATTACCACAACTAGAATTTATGCATATTTACACTTTCTATATTATCGTCACAAGATAATTATTCTTTCCAAAATGCATAAGTTTTTTAGTTATATGATAGTTTTATACAAAATATATCTCTATTTGCTATTATATGTGATATATTAGTGAGGTTGATTAAATTATTTACATGTATACACATTTAGTATTTACATCACATGAGAAATTAGGAGAAACCCCATGAACGGACAAAACAGAGATAACGTTTCGATTGGATTAACAGTAAGAATTGTATTAAAGGCGGATCAAAGAACAGGTAAATTAACTGAAGGGGTAGTTGCTAAATTACTTACTAACAGTAAGTTTCATCCACATGGAATTAAAGTAATGCTGAACGACGGTCAAGTTGGTAGAGTTCAAGAAATTATAGTAGACTAGCGAATACAAAAATAGTAATTTTATGAATTAAGCTATATTATCTTACAAGTACACATAAAATAATTGAATATATGTGAGTACATATACTTTTAGTTTCTTTAGTCCTACTAGAAGGTAGAAGTATACATCTCATTATTATTAATTATTTTAAAATTTAACTTGCTATTATGTCTAATATTTGTTATTATAGATTAGCACTGTTAAGTGTAACTGTCTACGTAGCTCAGCTGGATAGAGCACACGCCTTCTAAGCGTGCGGCCAGGGGTTCGAATCCCTTCGTGGACGCCATTATAAAACAAAGCCTTAATCTTAAGGCTTTTTTCTTTTAAGAAATGAATTGTACATCATTCAATTACATACTAAAGAAACTATACCTTTGTATAGTTTCTTTTATATTCCAATAATCCCAATCATAACGAAAATATAAGATGAGTTATACAGTTAAGTAAACTTATTTACAAAACAAATAATCCGAAGGTACAATAAAAAAATGATGAAACAATGCAATAGTTAAAATCAACATAAAATAATTACACTTATGTTGAATCATTTGAGTAGTAAACATTGCTATATATAATAAAAAGGAATGAAAATATTTCTATTTCCATTCCTTTTATGTTTTAATAAATAAATTCTATTTTTCACTTAAAGAAGTTTAAATTATTATTTAATTCCTTTGTATGATCTCGCTAAAATATCTTCCATATCAGCAACTAATGGTAATCTAGGGTTAGCTGGAGAACATTGATCCTCGAATGCGTTCATAGCGATATCGTGGATTGAGTCAAACCATGCTTTTTCATCAATTCCTTGTGATTCAATACTTAGTGTTAAACCAACCTCTTTAGCTAAGTTTTCTACAGCTTTTGCGAATGCTTCTACTCCTTCAGGAATAGTGTTGAATTCACAACCAATCATTTTAGCACATTCTGCATATAAAGCATCTGCTTTAAAGTAGTTGTATTTAGGCCAAGTAGAAGTTTTATTAGGTTTTACTCCGTTGTAACGTATTGTATGTGGTAATAATATTGCATTAGCACGTCCATGAGGTACATGGTGGTATGCTCCAATTTTATGAGCCATAGAGTGGTTCATTCCTAAGAATGCATTTGCGAATGCCATACCAGCCATTGCTGATGCATTATGCATTTTTTCTCTTGCTTCTGCATCGTTTCTTCCATCTTTAACAGCTCTTGGTAAATATTCGAATACCATTTTAATTGCTCTTAAAGCGAATGAATCTGTATAGTCATTGGCCAATGTAGCTACTAATGCTTCAACGGCATGAGTTAATACGTCCATACCAGTATCTGCAGTAATAGAAGCTGGTAAGCTCATTGTAAATGCAGGGTCAATAATCGCAACACTTGGTGTTAATGCGTAATCTGCTAATGGGTATTTTTTGTTGTTTGCTTTATCAGAAATAACTGCAAATGGAGTTACCTCAGATCCAGTTCCAGAAGTAGTAGGAATACAAACTAATTTAGCTTTTTCTCCTAATTCAGGCACTTTGAACGCACGTTTACGAATATCCATGAATTTTTGTTTAATATCATCAAAGTCAAGTTCTGGTTGTTCATAGAATAACCACATACCTTTAGCAGCGTCCATTGCTGAACCTCCACCTAATGCAATAATTACATCTGGTGCAAAGTTAGCCATAGCAGCTACACCTTTTTGTACTGTAGTTATATCTGGATCTGGTTCAACATCACAGAATAATTGATATTGTACATTATTTTTTCTTGCATCTAATTGTCTAGTTACTTTGTCCAAGTATCCTAATTCTACCATTGATTTATCAGTTACGATGAATACACGGTTTACATTACTCATTTGTTTTAAGTATGTTACTGAATCTTTTTCAAAATAGATTTTTGAAGGTACTTTGAACCATTGCATATTGTTTTTACGTCTCCCTACTCTTTTAATGTTTACTAAGTTAACAGCTCCAACATTATTACTTACAGAGTTTCTTCCATATGATCCACAACCTAAAGTTAATGAAGGTAAGAATGAGTTATAAACATCTCCAATTCCTCCAAAAGTTGATGGACTATTCCAAATAATACGAACTGCCTTCATTTGGTGACCGAATTCAATTGATAAATCTTCGTTTGAAGTATGAATTGCAGCCGAGTGACCTAATCCACCGAATTCTAACATTGCTTCTGCCATGTCAAATCCTTCTTGTGTAGAGTTTGATTTAAGAACAGCTAAAACTGGAGATAATTTTTCTTTTGTTAAGATTTCTTTAGGTCCAACTTCTTTACATTCAGCACAAATAATATTTGTTCTTTCAGGTACTGTGAATCCCGCTTGTTGCGCAATCCAAGTAGCATTTTTTCCAACTACGTTAGCATTCAATGCTCCAGTTTCAGAGAACATGAATTTTTCTAACATTGCTTTTTCTTTCGCATTTGCAAAATAAGCATGGTATTGTTTCATTTCTGCACGCATTTCATCGTAAATTTCTTTATCGATAATAATTGCTTGCTCAGATGCACAAATCATTCCATTATCGAATGCTTTTGACATAATTATATCATGTGCAGCTTGTTTAATATTTGCAGTTTTTTCTACATATGCAGGGACATTTCCAGCTCCAACTCCTAATGCAGGTTTACCACATGAGTAAGCAGCTCTAACCATCGCATTACCACCAGTTGCAAGAATTGTACTAATTCCGTCATGGTTCATTAATGCTCCAGTACCTTCCATAGAAGGTTTAGCTACCCATTGAACACAGTTTTCTGGAGCTCCAGCTGCCACTGCTGCATCATATACAACTTTAGCTGCTTGGATTGAACAGTTAATTGCACTTGGGTGGAAAGAGAATACAATTGGATTTCTAGTTTTTAAGCAAATTAATGATTTAAAAATAGCTGTAGAAGTTGGGTTTGTTGTTGGTACTAATCCACAAACAACTCCCACTGGATCTGCGATTTCAACAATTCCAGCTTCTTCATCTCTGTTGATAACTCCACAAGTTTTTAAATCTCTCATGCTGTTTACAACGTTTTCACATGCGAATAAGTTTTTAGTCGCTTTGTCTTCAAATACTCCACGTCCCGTTTCAGTTACTGCAGCCAACGCTAATACACCATGTTGGTCTAAAGCAGCTACACTTGCTTTCGCAACAATGTAATCTACTTGTTCTTGATTCAATTTTCTAAATTCTTCAAGAGCTACTAACCCTTTTTCAACTAATGAATTTACTTCAGCTACTGCTGGGCTAATTTCACTAACAACTTCTTTTACTATTTCTTTTGCCATAATGCCTCCTGTTTTTTTGAACTTGTGAAATATTTCACTTGTTCTACAAATCTATTTTATCATATACATTATATGAGTGCAATACATTTATTACTAACTTGTGTCCTTTTTTTTACTTTATACACACTTGCATAAAAATGCTTAATTATAGTGAAATAATTTTATATTAAACTTCTATTGCTTTTTATTTATATAGAAATAATAGAGTCTTCATGATGTATACTGCTTATGTGAAAACTTCATGCATTAAATTCCAAAGATTTTAGCATTATCAATTGCGTGTGTACGTAGTTATTATGATATAATTCATACAGGTGATAAATATGAAAAAAATAGAAGTAGTAGCTGCAATTATTATAAAAGATAATAAAATATTATCAACTCAACGCTCTTATGGGGACTATAAAGGATACTGGGAATTTCCAGGCGGTAAGATGGAAGCGAGTGAATCGCAGCAAGAGGCTTTAATTAGAGAAATAAAAGAAGAGTTAGATGCTGATATAGAAGTAGAAAAATACTTTATGAGCATTGAATATGATTATCCAACATTTCATTTATTAATGCATTCTTATATATGTACTTTAAAAAGTGACTGTATTACACTATTAGAACATAGTGATGCAAAATGGCTTAATACACACGAGCTAGATCTTGTAGAGTGGCTTGAAGCAGATATCCCTATTACAAGTAAGTTAAAAGATATATTTTAATATATAAGCTCATATAGAAATAATCAGATTACATGACATTACGACAAGAACAAAATAAACGGTAAAGGAACATAGTTAACATTTAACCGTTTTTTATTTCGTTTTCACTATTAAAGACTACACAATATTTAAGAGGTACGTAGCAGTAACTATAAATTGTATATACCGCCATAATAAACTGATGTATATACTAATCAAAAAAACTTTTCTTTATAAATTTCATATGAATATAAATTAAACTTCATCATTGACAACTATAATAGTCAATGATAAACTGTAAATACAGATGACAAACATAGTTGTCAATGGAGGTGCAATGCCATTAGTTAATAAAGTAAAATTTTTTAGAGAAGAATTAGAGCTATCTCAAACTGATCTTGGAAAAATCATTAAAGTATCTAGACAGACCATAAGCTCTATCGAACGCGGAGATTATCATCCATCCATAGTTTTAGCATTAAAATTAGCACAGTTATTTAATACAACTGTAGAGGAGGTATTTATTTATGAAGAAGAATAAAAATAAGATATTAAGCATATTAATGTTTGTATGTTGTTCTATCATAGGCGGTATCATTGGATTTATGGGCGCTTTGGGTTCATTACCATCAATTTCAGACTTTAACTCAATATTTGTTTATGTACCTGTCATAATTGCATTCATATGTATTTTAATTACTGTCTATTGTCTAGCAATTAGAATATATGCAAGCAAAAAGATAAAAAAGGAAAATTATAACGATGATGAAAATTCGGCATTTGATAAGTTGGAAACAAAATTAAGCTTTTGCATGATTCTTTCAGCATTAATTTCACCACTTACTTTTACAAGTTTAGGAATAATGATTTTGTACCAAAATCATTATTCTACCGTCATTTTCTCTACTATTAGCACTGCATCTTGTTGCTTTATCACTATATATAATGATGCAAAAATAATTAAACTAGTGGGCAAGGTCCAACCTGATAAAAATCATGCATTACTAGATATAACATATCAAAAAAAATTACTTGATAGCATGGATGAATTAGAAAAAAAAATAATGGGAGAAGCTTCAGCAAGTGTGATTTCACTTATGCCTATTATCTTCGTACCTTTGCTACTAGTAGGAATATTATTCTCATTTAGACCTGAGTATTATTTGGGAATATCGATTATATGGATGACCATGCTACTACTATATTTTTATCACCTTCATAAATGCGATAAAAAATATAATAAAAAGTAGTATACTATAAATTTAGTTCAACAAACGCTGGTAACAAGTTATCAGCGTTTTATATTGAATATAGTATCAATCCTTGAATTCTCTGTAAAATTCATACATTAATTATTTGTGTGAATCATTGAATAATTAAATTACATAATAAAAAGATATGAAATTTATATTTTCATATCTTTTTTACACTCTATTTAATCATTGATTTTACTGCATAAACCCTTGAATTTAAAGAATTTTATTTTTGTAGCATTTGTGTATTAATTAAATACCACTCTGCTTTTAGTTTATTATCTTCTTTCATTTGATTTGAGTTCGTGCACTCAGCAATAATTTTGCTTGCCTCATCTACTCGCTCACCCTCTAGCCCTAACATAAAGATCGATTTTCCAAAATGGAGAAACTCTCCTGTAGACGCTATATGTGTAGGAGTGAAATTATTCTCAATCAAACGTTTCATCACTTTATCTTTATCTTCATCACGTACATTAATTATCATTAGTTTCAAATTCTTCACCTCATAAAGATAATACCATGTATTGGCTTTCAATCATAGTAAATCGTATATAATTCATTTAATCTTCAGACAATACTTCCACGATTTCAGCAACATAAACTGTGTGATAATCCTGAAGTGGATAACATTTTTCATCAATTAAAGGATCTATCATTAACTCAGGGTTAATCTTAGTTTCGTATATTTTTTTACATACAAACACTAGATTTGCTTCTTTCACATGAGCACTGTTTTCTACATCCTCAATATGAAAACCACATGCCTCTTCTTTATTCATCTCTCTTCCTGATTTCGTACCATATAAAGACAATTCTTTTTTATATTTTTCATCAAAAAAATTAAGTGTGAAATATTCTCCACTATCTATAAATTCCTTCGTATATCGTTGTGGTCTAACATATACATTCACTATATTTTTACTCCACAATACACCGATGCTTCCCCAACTTGCGGTCATCGCATTAAATTTATTTTCTTTGTTTTTAGCTCCTACCAAAAACCACTCTTTTCCTATCTTAGTAAATGGATTAAATTGTAATTCTTCAATATTTATTTTTTTCATAACAGTCTCCTTACTACAACATATGCAACATACACTATGTATTAGTACTTCCAAATCCACCATTTCTTGACTCTGTTACATCGTCATCTTCAACAATTCCATACATCAAGAATATTCCTTGCATAAATCCATCTTGAGCCTTGATTTGTACTGTCTTATCTTCGTTTGTATCATTTGTGATTTTCGCAAATATATGACCTTCATTATCTGAGTAATAGTAATCTGAATCTACAATACCTACGGTATTATTTAATTGTAATCTAAACTTAAATCCCAGTGAGCTTCTTGGGAATAATTGAAGAACCCAATGTTCATTCATGCAACAACGTATTCCTGTAGGAATTTTAATACTTGTTAGTGGTGCTATTGTAATATCTACAGGACTAAAGAAATCATATCCTGCACTACCTTTCGTTGCTCTTTTAGGTAATTTTATATCATTATATATATTCAAACATTCCTCTTCACCTATACTATCAAAACAACTCTTATATCCTGTATAAAATTGTTCAACGCTTACTTTTTCGAATTTTGCTAATTTCATAACCCACCTCTTTCTGTATTATTGTATCATAATCCATATATAAAAAAAGGAGTAAACTCCTTTTAAGATTTTAAAATAATACTATTTGTATTCAATGATGCTTGCACATCAACCACTCTCTGATTAGTGCTTCCTACCCATTGTGCACCTAATGATTTTAATGACTCATCATATCTACCGTCTACCAATACATCTACATTCTTCATAACTTCAAGATTTTTAATATCTTCAAATACATACCCAGTATACAACCAAATCGTTTTTGTAGGATATAAATTATGTATATCTTCTATTAATGTTTCGATTTCATTTAGATTCATAGGATGTAATGGATCTCCACCACTCAGTGTGATTCCACTAACGTAATCTTTACTTAATTCATTCATTACTTCATTGAATGCCGTTTCATCAAAAGGAAGTCCACTATGGATATCCCAAGTCTGTTGGTTTTGACAATTAGGACAGGCATGTGTACATCCCGATACCCATAGCACGGTACGAATACCATCTCCATTTAACATATCATCTTTTGTAATATTATGATAGTTCATTACATACTCTTCCTTTCTTTAATTTCAGCCATTTTAGCATCATTTAAACGAGTATCTCCTTTAACTCTAGAATACGATAAATACCCATTCATACGGTCAATTTTTGTAAGGTTTTCACTATCACAATTGGGACATACTTCCATATCTAATTCTTCGTGTCCACAATCATCACAATATGATAGTGATAGATTCACACCTTCATAAAATCCTTTTTCCATTGCTCTATTGATCAATGTTTTAATCGCTTCCTTATTGTATGCGACAGGGTATCTTACGTATTGAATTTTACCCCCATTGCTTAAATCCCAAAATCTTCCTTCTAAATCTTGTTTTTGAATTGGTGTTATTTCTTCGCTTACATGACAGTGGAATGAATTACTTACGTATTCTCTATCACTTACATTTGCAATAATTCCGTATTTTTTTCTGAATTGTTTAATTTGAAGCCCACATAAATTTTCTGCTGGCGTTCCATAAATCGCATATAATCTACCATCTTCATTTTTGTATTCATCAATTTTTTTATTAATATGATTTAGTACTTCAATTGCAAAATTACCATCTTGTACAAGTGATTTCTTATTAAATAATTGTTGTAATTCATTTAACGCTGTAATTCCAAAAGATGCTGTTGCACTTTCTAATAATGGTTTAATTTTATCATTTGGCCCTAGTGTTCCACCTGCAAATCCACCTTCACAATATGCTAACGGGTTTACACTCGCTTTCATTTCACCTAAATAATCATACGTTCTTAAATGTAGATTACGGATCATTTCTAGATATACATCCAACACCTCATAAAAGTCTTTTCCTTCATGATTTGCTTTTGCTAAAATCATTGGTAGATGTAAAGAAATTGCACCAATATTAAATCTTCCTACAAAAAATGGTGAATCACTTTCATCAGCAGGATATATTCCACCTCTACGGTAATAAGGTGATAAGAATGCTCTACATCCCATTGGAGAAATTATTTCTCCATATCTTTTATACACATCAGAAACATAACCTTCTCCAGTTAAGCTTAACCAGTCAGGATACATAGATTTACTTGAGCAATTAATTCCTGCTTCATATACATCTTCCAATGGTTTTCCTACACCATGTAAATTTTTATCGTAACAGAACACTATTTTAGGGAAGAGAACAGGTTTTTTCTTTCCTTTTCTTCCTTGTCCATCCATACGTACTTCTAACATACAAATACTAGCCAGTTTAGCAAATCGATTTGTTCCTGAACCAATACTTACAGTGATAAAAGGATAATCTCCTCTACTACTTGATACCGAATTGAATTTGTATTCCCAACCTTGGAATCCTTGCTTCATTTCTTTAGATACATCATTGTATGCTACTCTGTCTGCTGTCTCTTCATCTAGACCTAAAGAAACATATTTTTGTTTAAAGATAGTGTATGATTTTTCCGCATATGATTCTAAAATAGTATCTGCATTTGGTACTGTAAACCCACCGTATTGTTGAGATGCTGCACTTAATACGATATCTCCAATTACATCAAATGCGACATCCAATGTTTTAGGCTCATTATACCAAAGGTTACCCATTTCAAAACCCCCTTTTAGGACGTTTTGAACATCGAATAAACAACAATTCATCGTATCTCTTCTAGCACTCATATCATGGATATAGATATATCCATCTTTACATGCTTGTAACTCTTGTGTTGTTAAGAAGAATTTTTTGTATAACTCTCTATTCAGTTCATTAAATATTAAACTACGTTTCGTTGATACTAAAGCACTATCTGTATTTGAGTTTTCTTTGTCTCCAATATACATAATACTTTGACTTTTTTTATAAACTTCATCTAACATATGTACAAAGTCAGTTTTATAGTTACGGTAGTCACGATAGCTTTTAGCTACTTTAGGGTTTACTTTCTCTAATGCATCTTCTACGATATTGTGCATCTGTGCTATAGTAACATCGACATTTCCTAATGTTTTTACTTTTTCCTCTACGATTTTACAAATATCATCTATTTCATCGCTCTTAAATGAATACAAAGTTCTATATGCTGATTTATTAATTGCTATCACCACTTTTTGTATATTAAATACTTCACTCGTATTATCTTTTTTTATTATTTTGACCATAACTAATCTCCTTTGACTTTCTCTATTATACTAACTCTTATTTCATCCATATACACGTGATATGCCCAATTAAATAAACTCTCATTTACTTTTTTTTGCTACACAAACAGCATATATTGTATCATACTAAACACAAATTTACCAAAAAAGGAATTGAAAAAATAGAGAATAGCGTAGTCATAAACACACACTTACTTACCTCTATGACATCACCATCATACTTTGTTGCAAAAATAACTCCAATACTTGCGATAGGCATAGCTAATAATACAAATACCACTCCTCTTAATAATTCATCATGAATACACCATGTTAATATTGGTAAACACATGATTGGAAATAGAAGTTGTCTAACAAAAGAATACACATATACTCGAACATCACTAAACACTTCTTTTACTGGAATCATCGCTAGTGAACTTCCCAATAGTAGCATAGCGATAGGCGTTGTCATATTTCCTACACTACTCACTGTTGAGATAATTACAGCAGGGGTTTGAATTTTTAATAAATATAAAATGATTGATACTATTGAGCATATAATTACAGGCGAACAAAATTGTTTTAATGTGAATTTATGATTGGATTTATCGAATAATACAATACCAAACGAAAATAATGAGATATTGAATATGATATTAAATATAACTGCATAAAATAATCCTTCTGTACCAAAGATAGAATCAATCACAGCGAATCCCATAAAAGCTACATTGGAATAGACATGCATAAATAGATAGAGTGATTTGCTTTCACTATGTATTCCAAGTAATTTATTCAATACGACACCAACTATTGGCAATAAAATATAGGTTGCTATCGCTACCATAAATATATATGCAATTTCCGCTATCGGTTTATACGACGACAAAGATAAAATTGACGATATAATTAAACACGGCATTGTGACACTAACTAACAATGTAGATAGATTCTTATTAAACACCTCAGTTATTATACTTATTTTGTATAAAAAATAGCCTAACCCTATTAATAATAATATTTGGTTCATTTGATTCATGATTCC
>CAMQRS010000018.1 GCA_947036815.1 uncultured Erysipelotrichaceae bacterium | reverse complement strand
ATTTGTAATGCTTGATTCAATTTTAAATGTGTCCAGGAAACTGGGTACATATCATCTGTTGTAGTTTTTTTTAATTCTTGAATCCATATAAATAAAATATATGTGTAGTAAAAGACAAAATGGAGTATAATAATAACTATTACAGGAGGACTATTATGAACGGTTTAAAAGACAGAAAAGATGTAGCTAAGTGTGATACTTGGGCAATCGAGGATATATTTGAGAATGAATCTAAATGGGAAGTAGCATTAACTAAAATGCTGACGGACGCAAAATCATTAGTTTCTTATAGTGGTAAATTAAATGATGCGTCAGCATTGTGTGAATTTTTAGAAAAAGAAGAAGCATTAGGTATGTTGGTAAGTGATGTATATGGATATGCAAGTCATTCAAGTGATGCAGATACATCGAATGCACATTATCAAGTACTGATGGATAAAGCCAGAGGAATGGCAATTGAAGTAAGCAAGTTGCTATCGTTCTCTAGTGTTGAGATAATGGCAATAGAAGAAGACGAATTACGAGGGTATTACCAAAGCAATCCAAATTTAGTGCGTTTCAAACGTGCATTAAGTGATGCGAGAAGAAGCATCGCACATGTGTTGGGTGAAAAAGAAGAAGCAATACTAGCTGCAGCACAAGAAGTCGGAGAATCTGCGACAACAACATATATGATGTTGATGAATGCTGATATGAGTTATCCAGATGCAGTTGATAAAGATGGAAAAGCACATGCATTAACATCAGGTAACTTTATTAAAATGTTAGAATCTAGTGATAGAGTACTAAGAGAATCTGCGTTTAAACAATATTATTCGGCATATGATCAATTGAAAAATACAACAGCAAGCCTATTGGCAGCGCAAAATAAACAATTGAAATTTTTTGCACAAACAAGTAAGTTTGATACGCCAATTCAAGCATCACTACATGCTACAAATGTGCCAGTAGAGGTATACCATAACCTAATTGATAGTGTGCATAATAAAATAGACATATTGCATAAATACATGGCACTACGTAAACGTGTTATGGGAGTAGATGAATTACATATGTATGATTTATACAAACCATTAGTAGATGAGTTGAATGTAAGTATTCCTTATGAAAAAGCGCAAGAAGAAGTATTGAAGGCAGTAGAAGTATTAGGAACTGACTACCAAGAAGTATTGAAACATGGGTTTGAAAATCGTTGGGTTGATAAGTATGAAAATAAAGGGAAACGTTCGGGAGCATATTCTTCTGGAATGAATATCCACCCTTTTATCTTAATGAACTATGATGAATCATTGAATACACAATTTACCCTAGCTCATGAAGTAGGACATGGAATGCACTCTTATTTATCGAATAAGACACAAAAACCAGTAGATAGTGACTATGTGATCTTTGTTGCTGAAGTAGCATCTACGTGTAATGAGGCATTGTTGATGGATTACTTACGAAAACAAAGTGATGATCCAAGAGTAAAAGCATATTTAATTAACTATATGCTAGAACAATTTAGAAATACAGTGTATCGCCAAACAATGTTTGCTGAGTTCGAATTGAAAATTAGTGAAATGACAATGAATAATGAACCATTAACAGCACAAGCACTTAAAGCATTATACAAACAACTAAATGAATTCTATTATGGAAAAGATGTAGTGATAGATGAAGAAATAGCATTAGAGTGGTCTAGAATTCCACATTTCTATATGAACTTCTATGTCTTCCAATACGCAACTGGATTTAGTGCGGCAATGTCACTAGCCAAACGTATATTAGATGGCGAAACAAACGCAGTTGAAGACTATTTAACTTTCTTAAAAGGTGGATGTAGTGCTTCTCCAATAGAATTGTTAAAAGGAGCGGGAGTGGATATGAGTTCACCTGCACCAATTGAAGATGCATTGATGTTGTTTGATTCATTGATTGATGAATTAGATAGTTTACTATAATACGAAAAAAGATATCTCAACTCGAGATATCTTTTACTTTATTTTTTATTTGGTAATACTTTTTTTAGTAATGTGTATAGTGAAGTAGCAACTGCCACACTAATAATTCCTTGAGTCAAGTTGAATCCAACCCCTGATATAGCGACGATGAATCCACCGTATAAAATAGCATCTATTAAATAATATCCTAAGACCATGATACCCATTCCGATAATGAAAGTGATAGGCTGTAATTTTTCACTTGCATGTTTGAATATAGAAGCGATAACGAATCCTTCTAATCCTTTAATTAGTAAAGTGAACATGGCATAGTGAGTATATCCTAAATATAAATCAGCAATAGCGCTAGAAATTCCTCCAACTAAAAATGCATGTGCCGGGCTTAGCATCGTAGCGAATAGCATGATACCACTATCACCTAAATTAACATAGCCAAATTGACCAATTGGTAACGCGACAAAAGCAGTTAAAGCAAACACGATAGCAATGCCTATTCCGCATAGAGCGATGCTACTAATATTTTTTTTGTTCATAAAATCTCCTTTAACAACAATTTATATTATACACCAATATAAAGAAACGTCAAATATGGTATACTTTTGAAGAGGTGATACAGATGAAGATATTGAAAGAGACATTATTATTTAATGATTTAAAAAGTACATTAGACTCAATTAATGAAGTAACACTTATTATGAGAAGCGATAAAGAAGTAGTAGTAGCCATGACGTTAGAGGAATATAATAAAATGAAAGAAAAAATGTATAAAAAAGACTAAGATAGGTATGATTACTATAGGTGATCAAAATGAAGAAATATATAATCTTTATGAGTGTTTGTTTAAGTCTTATCGGTATTGGGTTTGCAACTATAGATTCTCAAAATGAATCTTTAAACTATAAAATATACATGGATTCCAGCACAATTAATTCTTATGATAAGAAGATGGAAATCTTTGAAGTGTTAGACATGCTTTGCGAATTCGTAGATGAAGATAGTTACTATGTACTAGTAAAAGATAACTTACATTTATTTGAAGCAATAGAGGATTGTAAGGTAAAATTTAAAGGGTCTACATTATCTGTGTATTTCGGTAATGGAAAAGGATCTTACATAGATGGTACCTATACTTATAGTGATACATGTTTTAGTGAAGAGGTAGAAGTAGAAAGTTCATTCTTTGATTTTTTATTTAAATAGTATATGATATATAAGAGGGTTATTTATGAAAACAAAACAATTTAATAAAAGTGAAATACAAGAAGTGATACAATGCCTAAAAGAGGGTAAAGTTATCGCTTTTCCAACAGATACAGTGTATGGCATAGGAGTAGTATATGATATGGAAGAAGCCTTGGATAAATTAAAACAAGCAAAGAAAAGACCGGATGTAAAACCAATTCCGATGATGGTAGCTACCTTATCGCAAATTGATCGAGTTGCGAATGTTTCAAAAAAATATAAGTTTTTACTAGAAAACTTAATGCCAGGAGCATTAACTATTGTAGTGCAGAAAAAAGAAGGTCTTCCAAGCTATGTAAATAATGGCTTAGATACGATTGCGATACGGATGCCAAATGATGAATTCGTATTAGCATTAATGAACCAGATTAATAAACCACTATTGGTGAGTAGTGCTAATATTAGTGCGCAAACTTCATGTTCAAATAGCGATGATGTATTGGCTCAATTAGATGGTCGAATGGATGGTATCGTAATTGGTCAAAGCAAATCAGATATCCCTTCTACAATCGTTGATTTGACAACAGATCAGATAGTGATACTAAGAGAAGGTGCGATAAGCAAAGAAGAAATTATGAAATATGTATAAAAGAAATGCATGATGCATTTCTTTTTATATATATAAAGTGATAGAAGTCATAGGACAGAATAAAAAAAAATGATATAATAATAAAGTAATTAATAGGAGGACTATAATATGAAAATAGCAATAGCGTGTGATCACGGAGCATTCGAATACAAAAATGAGATTAAACAAATGTTAGTGGAAATGGGTAATGAAGTAGAAGATTTTGGGTGTCATAATACAGATGCAGTAGATTTTCCAGATATGGTGGTACCTGCTGTAACTTCAGTAGTAGAAAACAGAAATGAAAAAGCGATTGTATTATGTGGAACAGGAATTGGTGTTAGTATTAGTGCAAACAAAGTAAACGGAGTTAGATGTGCACTAGTTTCAGATTGTTTCAGTGCTAAAGCAACAAGAGAACATAATAATTCTAATGTATTAGCGTTAGGTCAAAGAGTAATCGGAATAGAATTAGCAAAAGAAATAGTTCGTGTATGGGTGGGAACTGAATTTTCGAATGATGAAAGGCATATGCGTAGAATCAACAAAATAATGGCAATAGAAGAGAACTAATGATGAAAGATCTACTAGTTAAACAAGCCATTGAGCAAGAAGCAAATAGACAACTATATAATATTGAATTAATCGCATCAGAAAACTATGTATCTAAAGATGTATTAAGTGCAGCTGGTTCTATTATGACAAATAAATATGCAGAAGGATATCCTAGTAAAAGATACTATGGTGGATGCGAGCATGTCGATGTGGTGGAACAACTAGCGATTGATAGATTAAAAGAAATATATGGGTGTGAGCATGCAAATGTACAACCACATTCAGGATCTCAAGCAAATATGGGGGTCTACTTAACAATATTAGATTTTAATGATAAAGTACTAGGAATGGATTTGTCAGCAGGAGGACATTTAACACATGGACATCCTTTGAACTTTTCTGGTAAATTATATAATTTTATCTCATATGGGGTAGATGCAATAAGTGAAGAAATAGATTATGAAGAAGTAAGAAAAATTGCCTTAGCAGAAAAACCAAAACTAATTGTTGCGGGTGCTAGTGCGTACTCAAGAGTAATTGATTTTAAAAAGTTTAGAGAAATAGCAGATGAAATAGGTGCTTACTTTATGGTAGATATGGCACACATCGCTGGACTAGTAGCTACAGGCTTACATCCAAGTCCAGTTCCTTATGCTGACTTTGTAACATCGACGACGCATAAAACATTGAGAGGTCCTCGTGGTGGGATTATCTTATGTAAGGAAAAATTTGCGAAAGAGTTAGATCGTAATGTATTTCCAGGAATGCAAGGTGGTCCTTTGATGCATATCATAGCAGCAAAAGCAGTATCTTTTAATGAAGCACTACAACCTGAATTTATCGTTTACCAACAACAAGTGATAAACAATATGAAAGCACTTGAAAAAGAGTTATTATCAAATGGATGTCGTTTGATATCAAATGGTAGTGATAATCACTTACTAATGATTGATGTGAAAACTTCGTTTGGAATTACTGGTAAATTAGCAGAAAAATTACTAGATGAGGCGTGTATTACTTGTAATAAAAATGCCATTCCTTTTGATCAAGAAAGACCATTCACAACGAGTGGAATACGTATTGGTAGTGCAGCAATGACTACCAGAGGTTTCAAAGAAGAAGAATTTATACAAATAGCAAAATGGATTGTCAAAGTGTTAAATAATAACGACAATCAAGATATAATAAATGAAGTAAAAGAAGAAGTGAAAGCATTGACAGTTCAGTATCCTATTATTCATGATTAAAGAGATTCTTTAAATTTTAGTATTAGTATCTACTTACAATATATGATTGATAATTGTAGATAAAGGGGGCTATATGAAAAAGCAAAAAAACACAATATTATTTTTTCTTGGTATATTTGTATTGTTTGGATGTAGTTTTTATATGAATTATAGAAAAGAATGTAAAGACAATATTTTATTTAATGAAAATATTACAGATGGAGCAGTTCATGAAGAGGCGACTCTTTTCAACACATGGGAGATTGAAATAGAGCCTAGAATGCTGTTTAATCTTGAAAATATAGATTATGATAATTGTACGTATGAACTTGAATATGATGAAAATATTGTTAATGAGATACAAAAAATGTTAGTGAAAGTAGAATATAAAGGTGTCTCTAATGAAAAGGAGTTTGAGCTTTTCCTTTCTGATTATCAAAAACCAGTAATCGAATATAATGGTAATACAGAATATGAACATGGTGAAGGTTTTGATGTAGAAGAAAATCTAAATGTGTATGATGAAATTGCAATGAAATATGATGATTATGCAGCAGTTCAAAAAGAAAATGAAAAGAGAGCGATAATCAGAGAAGATTCTGATCAATTTACAGAAGATAGTGTTCATTTGAAAGCTGGATATATATACTATCTTGGAGATGATATGTATGCAGATAATGAATTTAAAATGGGTCTAAATATAATGACTGTATTTGCTTGGGATGGTCATGGAAATCAAACCGAAGCAACATTTGAGATAACATTAACTGAGTAATCTAAAATTGCTTTGAATAGCAGTTGCATTGAATAAGGCATAAGTACAATTATTATAAGTGTATATCGAACTTGTAAATGAATGTGATACTTATGTCTTTTTTTTGTAATGTATATAAATAATGTAAGCGTTGACATCGCATATCTAGTGTAAGATAATGAAGGCATAGAATACTTAAAGAAATGAGAGGTATAAATGATGAATTCATTTAATTATTATGCTCCAACACAAGTCGTTTTTGGTAAAGACAGCGAGCTACAAGTAGGGAATTTGCTTATTGCACAAAAAGTGAAAAAAGTATTGATTCATTATGGGGGAAGTAGTGCTAAAAAATCCGGGCTACTAGATCGTGTAGAAAAGTGTCTAGATGATGCGAAGATAGCGTATGTAAGTTTGGGTGGAGTAGTCGCAAATCCTCGACTTGAATTAGTGTATGAAGGAATTGAACTGTGTAAAAAAGAAGAAGTTGATTTTATCTTGGCTGTTGGTGGAGGTAGTGTCATTGATTCTGCAAAAGGAATTGCATGGGGCGTGCCTTTCAAAGGTGATGTATGGGAATTATATGAAAAGAAAAAAGAAACAGATAAAGCACTTCCATTAGCGTGTATCTTAACGATAGCTGCTGCAGGTAGTGAAATGAGTTGTGGAAGTGTGGTAACAAAAGATGAGGGTGGACTGAAACGTGATTATGGAAATGACAATGCACGTCCAATCTTCGCAATCATGAATCCAGCACTTACGTTAACTTTGCCAGATTATCAAACAGCTTCGGGTTGTGTGGATATCTTAATGCATACACTAGAACGTTATTTCGTTTCAGGTGATACGATGAAAATCACTCAAAATATATCAGAAGCTTTATTGCGTACAGTAATTGAAAATGCGTTAATCCTTCATGAAGACTCACAAAATTATGATGCACGTGCTGAAATTATGTGGACTTCTAGTTTGTCTCACAATGATTTAACAGGGTGTGGAAATGAAAGAAATGACTTTGCCTCTCATATGTTAGAACATGAGATTGGTGGTATGTTTGATGTTGCACATGGATCAGGATTATCTGCTGTATGGGGAAGTTGGGCAAGATATGTATATAAAGATTGCCTACATAAGTTTGTTAGTTTTGCACTGAATGTGTTAAACATAGAAGATGAAGAAGACAAAGAAGCAGTGGCATTAAAAGGAATTGTGGCACTGGAAGGGTTCTTTACTTCAATTGATATGCCAATATGTATGTCAGATATGGGCTTAGAAGTAAGCGAAACTCAATTAAGACATATGGCTAAATCATGTAGTGATGGAGCATCTGGTTGTATTGGTAGTGCGAAACCATTGTATGAAGAAGATATGTATCAGATTTTAAAAGCAGCTAAATAATAGGTAAACACTTATTGTAATGATAAGTGTTTTTTTAATATAAGACATATGGTAGAATAAGGAAAACGAGGTTAGATGATGAAAAAAACAAAAATTGCAATGATGTACGACTTTGATAAAACGTTATGTACAAAAGATATGCAGGAATATTCTTTTATTCCTTCAGTAAATATGGATAGTAAAACTTTTTGGAGCGAAGTAACACAGTTGGCGGAAACTGAAAAAATGGATCGTATCTTAACGTACATGTACTATATGTTACGTAAAGCAACAGAACAAGGAGTTTCGATAAAAAGAGAAGACTTCACAAGGGCTGGACAACATATTGAGTTATATGATGGAGTGCTTACGTTCTTTGATCGTATGGACGCATATGCAGCGACTCTAAATTTAGAACTTGAACATTACATTATTAGTAGTGGATTAAAAGAAATTATTGAAGGTAGTCAAATATGCGATAAATTTAAAAAGATATACGCATGTGAATTTCATTATGATGCAGATGGAGTGGCAGATTGGCCAGCGTTAGTTGTGAATTATACAAATAAAACTCAATTTCTATTTAGAATAAATAAAGGAATATTAGAAGTGTATGAAGATGAAGAATTAAATGAATTTGTGGAAGATATTGATCGTCCTATTCCTTTTAGAAATATGATATATATAGGTGATGGATTAACGGATGTACCTTGTATGAAACTAGTGAAAGAATATGGTGGACAAAGCATTGCGGTTTATACGAATAAAGAAAAGGTGACTAGTTTGTTGATTGATCGAAGAGTCGATTTTATTTGTGAAGCTGATTATAGAGAAGATAGTGAATTGGATTATACATTGAAGTTAATTCTTGAAAAGATGGCGATTGTGAATGAACTTGTAGATAAAAATCATACACAAAGGAAAATGAAATGAAAAACGAATTAATACAGAACATAAATAAATTGCATACGACATTACTAGGTGTGGAAAGAATTGATTACAATCTAGGAATTAATGTTGCTGACACGGTTCAATATTGTCGTGATAAGGTAATGGATGAATGTGCGCAGATAGAAAGATTAGGGAAAAATTGGTATGTAGTTGTTGGTGATTGTAGAATCACCATTAATGCACATAGTTATACGATTATAACTGCCCATAAAATAGTGAAAGGGAACACCACTAAGTAAGTGATGTTCCCTTTTTATTATTTAAGTCTAGTTTGAATGAATTTGATTAATGCATCTTCTTCTGTTTGAGGCATATGACAATTTCCCATTTCAATATGAGGTTTATGTCTACCGTGGTAATCACTACCACACGTTATTATTAAATTGTGTTCAATCGCAAATTCTTTATAGAATTGAACTTGTTCACTTGTGTGATAACTGCTATACACTTCAATTCCGTCAAGTCCTAATTGAGAGATACCTTCTAATAAGGGTAGATCTTCTTTCGTGTTATTTCCTGGATGAGCTAATACGATAAATGCATTTTGTTCTTTCATTAATTTAAATGCATCCTGCATTTTCATGAAATGAATCGGAGTATAAGCAAGTTTACCTTGTGCACAGTATTCCCAATAAAAATCTACATGAGGAGAGACAGAGTGCGTTCCACCTGGGTAATATTCTTTTAAGAATGGATTGGTTTTATTTTCTTCGATGATTAAGGCTGCTTCACAAATACCTTCACCAGTGTAGATACCTACAGGATGTATTTCTTTTAATGCATCCAAGTCTACCTTGATACCCATTTCTTCTTGTACATATTTAAGATGGTGCAACCCAGCATTTGTTTCCATCGTATTAATCTCTTCTCTAAGTGTTTTGAAGAAAGAGCTTTTCGCATCTACGAAGTAAGCTAGGATGTGGAAATTTTTTTCCATAAAACTACAATCTAATTCAATAGAGGGAATTACGTTTACCTCTGTATCTGTGTTTATATGATGGTATGCCTCACATGAGTTATGGTCGGCTATGGCAATGTATTTGATATTGCTTTTTTTAGCTATTTCAATAAGTTCGTTAGGATGTTTCTCTCCGTCTAAAGAATAACTAGAATGCATGTGTAAATCAATTTTGTTCATTTGTGGTTCCTCCTAAATTGATGATAGTATTTATATGAATACGATTTTCATCTTCTTTACTAATGGCGTCGGTAATTAAAATATCAAATTCAGAAAAGTTTGCATATTGATAATGTGCGGTTTTCTCAAATTTTGATGAATCACTTAATAATAGCTTGGTTTTAGAACGACTTAATACGGTGTGGAACATTAATAGTTCATCATTCCCCATTAAACAGGGACCATCGACATTTTTACAACCATCCAGACTTAAAAAACAACTATCAAAATAAAGTGTGTTTAGCATCATTAATGCATACTCTCCAGTTATTCTTTTTCCATCTCTCAAATATTCTCCACCAACAATAATGATTTTATGGCTACTTACACTCAGGATCGGAATAAGTTCGTAAGAAGCAGTCACGATTGTAAGATTTTTTTTGAGACGTAATAGTTTACCTAGAAATAGTACAGAACTACTTGCGTCTAAATATATGACGTCATCATCCTTAATGAATTTGATTGCCTCTAAACAAATCGCTTTCTTACTATCGTTGTTTTCTTGGGTACGTATATCCATGGGCATATCATAATTATCATTACGACACCTAGCCCCTCCATGGGTGCGATACACTTTACCTTTATTTTCAAGAAAAGTTAAATCTTTACGTACTGTTTCTAAAGAAACGTTGTATCTTTGAGAAAGTGTTTCAACACTTACTAGCTCTTCAAGCTTTATAAAATCTTCTATATGTTTTCTTCTTAAATCATTTTTAGTTGCCAAGGGAATACCTCCTGATTTAAGTGTATAAGATTTGGTTTGAATATACAAGAATATGTTTGAAACAATAAAAAAATACTGTTTAACACACGAAAAAAATGAATAGGTATATGTGAAACGGAAATATAATTGTTTTAAGAACTAAAATTATATGAAACACACATGACAAAGGGCTTTCAATAATGATATGATATGGACAAATAAGGGGTGATTGCCATGCCGATAACAATACCGAATGATTTACCAGCTAAGGAAATACTAATTAGTGAAAATATATTTGCGATAGATGCGAATAGAGCGAAGTCTCAAGATATTCGACCGCTACGATTTTTAATTTTGAATCTTATGCCAAAGAAAATAGAGACGGAAACACAATTACTTCGATTGATCAGTAAGACTTCTATTCAAATTGAAGTAGATTTCTTAAAAATTGATAGTCATGTTTCTAAAAATACGAGTGAAGAACATTTGCTTAAATTTTATGACACCTTCGATCATGTGAAGGATCAATGCTTTGATGGTATGATTGTTACAGGTGCACCTGTAGAGCATTTACAATTTGAGGATGTGGATTACTGGAGCGAACTTACCGATATAATGAATTGGGCGAAAACAAATGTATTTTCGACAATGTTTATTTGTTGGGGAGCGCAAGCGGCGTTATACCATTACTATAATATACCTAAACTACATTGTGATAGTAAGATATTTGGAGTTGATAAGCAAAGATTGATAAAACATAATGCATTGACAAGCGGCTTTGATGAAGAGTTCAATATGCCTCAATCAAGGCATACGATGGTCGATGAATTAAAATTACAGGAAAGTGATGAATTAGATATCATTGCTGGTAGTCATACGAGTGGGTCAACGATCATCTCTACCAAAAATATACGACAAATATTTGTGAGTGGACATTTAGAATATACTAGAAATACATTATCTCAAGAATATAATAGAGATGTTGAACAAGGGAAAGAAATTCAAGTTCCATTTAATTATTTCTTGGAAAATAATCCAACTAATCAAATCGTTTGGAATTGGAAATCTCATGCTAACTTGTTGTATCGAAACTGGATTAATTATGTATATCAATTAACACCGTATGAAATAGATATAATTAAAGAGATAGTTGATTAGGTTGTAACATGTGTTGCAATCTTTTTTTGTGCATAGTATGTAGGCACTTAAAATAAATCGTGATATAATACATAGACAATATAAAAAAGAGGTGTCTAATATGAAAAATAGATTATTAAAAGCATTAGCAAGAGATGGAAGAGTACGTATCTATATTTGTGATACTACACAGTTAGTACAAGAAGCAAAAGATAAACATGATTTATGGCCTACGGCAAGTGCGACGTTAGGTAGAGTATTAAGTGTAGCAGCGATGATGGGTGCTAATCTTAAAAGTACCAAAGAAAAATTAGGTATTACAATTAATGGTGGTGGACCAATTGGAACGATTATGGCAGATGCATATGCAGATGGTGGAGTTCGTGGATTCGTTGCAGAACCACATGTACATTACCAATACAATGATACAAATAAATTAGCAGTAGGAGTAGCGGTTGGAAAACAAGGTTACTTAGAAGTTAAAAAAGGAATGAGCTTAAAGGATGATTTTAATGGACAAGTAGCATTACAAACAGGTGAAATCGGAGATGATTTTGCTTACTATTTTGCGCTTAGTGAACAATCTCCTTCAGTAGTATCGGTAGGAGTATTGGTAGAAACTGATAATAATATTATTAGTAGTGGTGGATTGTTAATTCAAATGATGCCAGACGCTAGCGAAGAAGATATTGTAGCGACAGAGAGTATCGTTGGTGAATTGAAACCGATGAGTGAATTGCTTCAAGAAGGTAAGAGTCTAGAAGATATTTTACATAGTTTATACGATGATGTGAAAATTTTGGCAGAAACAGAACCAAGATTCAAATGTCAATGTAGTGAAGGGAAAATGAGAGCGGCGATATCAACATTAGCGAATGATGATATTCAAGCAATGATTGAAGAAGATAAAGGGTGTGACATTCATTGTCAATTCTGTAATAATTCATATCACTTTGATGAAAAAGCCTTAGGAATTATTATCGAGGAAAAGAATAACGCATGTGGAAAATAAGAGATGTTGAAATTAGTAACCAAATTGTTGTAGCACCTATGGCAGGTATTTCAAACGCTGCATTTAGAAGTATTTGTAAGCAATTTAATGCCGGTTTAATTTGTGCAGAAATGGTTAGTGATAAAGCTATCTACTATAAGAATGAACGAACGTTGAAAATGATAGAAGTGTTAGAAGAAGAACATCCGATGTCATTACAAGTGTTTGGATATGATATAGATACAATGGTGAATGCAGCTAAAGTATTGGATACTCAAACAAATTGTGACATTATCGATATTAATATGGGTTGTCCAGTAAATAAAGTAATTAAAGCGAAAGCAGGAAGTTACTTAATGTGTGAAGAAGACCATGCCCAAGCAATTGTAGAGGCGATAGTAAAAGTGGTAAAAAAACCAGTGAGTGTGAAAATACGTGCCGGTTGGGATGTAGATTCTATTAACGCTGTATCTCTAGCTAGAAAAATCGAACAAGCAGGAGCCAGCGCAATTGCAGTGCATGGAAGAACTCGTTCTCAAATGTATGAAGGAAAAGCAGATTGGTCAATTATAAAAGAAGTAAAAGAAGCAGTCTCTATTCCAGTTATAGGTAATGGTGATGTAAAAAGTGTAGCAGACATGCATGCGATGTTGAATCAAACGGGATGTGATGCTGTAATGATAGGTAGAGGAATACTAGGGAATCCGTTCTTAATCAAAGAGTGTGTAGATTCTCTTGTGAATCATGATGAAAAAAATGAAGTTACATATGAAGATAAATTCAACTTAGTGAAGAGCCATGCTAAAAAACTGGTAGCACTTAAGGGTGAAGACATTGGAATGAAAGAAATGCGTGGACATGCTACTTGGTATATTAAAGGAATGCCGTCTTCTCATTTACCCAAAGGGAAACTATCTAAGGTAAACACGTATGAAGAATTAGAAACAATATTAGATGCGTATGCCCTTCAAGTGAAAGAATTTCAAGATACTAAATAAATAGGAAACGGAGCATTCTATGAAAGAGATTGATTTTTATGATGTTTACATGATAAGAAATACAATGGAAGAGATACCTGCTTATGAATTACCAAACGGATATTCATACTGTTTTTATCAACAAGGGTTGGATGAAGATTGGACTAATATTCAACTGGGTGCGAATGCAATCGATAGTGTAATTGAAGGTAAACAAATATTTGAAAGAACATTTGTACCTCATGAACATACATTAAACAAAAGAATGATATTTATTGAAAATGAAAATAAGGAAAAAATTGCAACTGCGACAGCATTCTTTATCGAAGAAGAAAATAAAGAAGTCGCTAAGTTACATTGGATAGCAACAACACAGAAGGAACAAGGTAAAGGATTAGCTAAACCTTTGCTTTATAAAACAATGGAAACAATGAAGCAACTAGGGTATAAAAAATGTATCCTTCATACACAAACAACTTCATATAAAGCAGTTAATATGTATTTAAGTTTTGGTTTCATTCCCTATGAAAAAGAAAAAAACCAACAAGGTTGGCTTTTATTAGAAGAATTATTAGATAAGAAAATTACTTAATATTCGGATTGGAAATGATATCAACTAATGGATCGTAATGGTGAGGATCATATCCGCTAACACCGACGATAGAAAATTTAGTAGAACCTTTGATGTGCAATACAATTGCGATTGTATTACGCATCTTATGAAGTAAGTTTTGATGTTTTTGTATGTAATTTACATCTTTGCTAAGAATGTAATGTTGTCGTCTTCGTAAAAAACCTTCTTGAATAAATAATAAATCATTATTGTATCCTAAACGTGCATAATGATAATTTAATTTGTGTTTTTTATTTAAGCGAGCAACTGGTTCATCAAAAACAAATTGTGGTAAGTATTCCTTTATAAAGGTAGATACTTGAGAGTCATCAATGTTTAAACATAAGTAAGATCCGTTGGCGTTCATAAATTCTAAAGAAATTGTATTTGCCCGAATGGATGCCTTGCGACATAGTTTTTGTAGAAACGATTGTGTCACAATAATAGAATTCATTTCTGAAGATTTTATATTTGAAGTATTTCTTGAAAATAAACCTCGCTGTGTGTTGAAGTCATTGTTTTGTATCTCCACTTGAAAGTTATAAAAGATGGAGAAACGATAGAATACAAGCATAAGATATGAGGCTACGATTGGAATTGAGTATAAAATTGGAGGTAATAAGTCTCTGTATAGAAATTCTGTCCCTACAAAAAGAGGGATAAAGAATATGAAATATAATGATATATTAGAGAAAGTATACTCTTTGACTAATGCGTACTGCATAAGAGCAAAAGTGTTGCTTTCTTTTTTTACGTTTTCTTTACATTCATCTGCTGGTTTTTCTATATACACTAACAGATGATTACGTATCATATCCGCTTTCTGAAAAGAAAGAGTAATTTGAATTTCTTCAGTGTTATCAGTGATTCCAGTGTCAATGATGATAGTTTTTAAATGCAAGATTCTTGCTAAAAAGGATTGTTTGGTATCTACTGACTTAATTGCTTTTAATTGAAAAGATTGTTTTTTTAGATTGATTATTCCAGTGTTAAAATAAAAGTTTTGATTTTGTATTTCAAATGTCTTGAAATACCACTGTAATGATGCGGTAATGTCCGAAAAAATAATGAAGAAGAAAAAAATACTTGAGGTCTCTATCTCATTGCTTAAAAATGAAAACCCTAAAACTGGTAAAATGTAATTCGATAATTGTTGAACGAGTAAGATAATGACGCTAGAGAAATGTTCACGTTGTTTATTCATCATTAATTGTCTCTTCGTTATTCAATTGGATTCCGTATCTATTCGAAAGAATTTTTATGATTTTTTCTTCTATTACGGCTGCTTCTCCACTAGGTAAGAAACGGATGTTCCTTGCTCCAGAAGAAGTAGTAAGGGAAACTTTTAATAATTTAAGTTTGTTAAGTAATGGGTTCGCTGTAGTGCTTATGTATTGTATTTGGTGAATAGGAATACTCCCTTTTTTGACGATGATAAATCCATACTCTACGCTAACTTTGGCTTCATCAATAGAATAATTATAATATCTAGAATAATAGATAGGTCGAATGAATATGTATACGAGTTGAATGCATAAAACTAGGTATAACCACCATCTATAAGTATAGATAGTGTTGTATGAAAACATATTGAATTCAATGGTTAGTAATGCGATAGCTATCCAAAAGATAAGGGATTTTATAAAAGATGTGATAGTACAATATAATTGTATTTTTTTTTCTTAATTGTGGGTTCATGAGAGTTCCTTTCAAAAAAAGCACATAATTAAATGTGCTTACGTGTTATATCCAATATTAATTAAAAATTGTTTAATCCGTGCCATGGCGATACTAATTTCATCAATGCTGTATGCGTAAGATACTCGGATGAATCCCTCGGCAGTTTCTCCGAATGCAGTACCTGGAACACATGCAACTTTTTGATCGCTTAGTAATTGCTCACAAAAGTCTTCGCTACTTAAACCTGTAGAGCGAATATCTGGGAAGATATAAAATGCTCCTTTTGGCGTATGTGTCTTAATGTTTAAATCGTTGAATGCTTTCACAATGTAATTTCTTCTTGCGAAGTATTCTAAACGCATCATTTCTACGTTTTGATCTCCATGTTTTAAGCCTTCAATCGCTGCGTATTGGGACATAATGGGAGCACACATAATTACGTATTGATGAATTTTGTTTATTTCTTCAATTAATGCTTCATTTCCTAATAAATAACCTAATCTCCAACCAGTCATTGAATATCCTTTTGAAAATCCGTTGATAATTAATACTTGGTCTTTTATTTCTTCGAAGTGTGCTAATGAAGCGTGCGTACCTTCGTATAGTAAATCTCCATATATTTCATCACTTAACACCATAATGTTGTGTTCCTTGATGATATCAACAAGTTGTGAGTAATCTTCATGATTCATGACTCCACCAGTTGGGTTGTTTGGATAATTTAAAAGAATTGCTTTTGTTTTATCACTGATACAAGCTAATAAGCTTTCTGCTGTTATTTTAAATTCATTTTCGCTAGTTAATGCTAGTGGGACTACGACTCCACCGGCTAAAATGACTCCTGGTTCGTATGCCACATAAGATGGAGTAGGAATAATGACTTCATCTCCGTCATTCACTAACGCACGTAATGCGATATCGATTGCTTCACTACCACCCACTGTGATGATTACATCTTTTGGAGAATAGTTTAATTTAAAGTGTCTTGCTTGATACTTACAAACTTCTTTTCTTAATTCTAATAATCCTTGATTTTCCGTGTATGTGGTTTGTCCAGATTCGATACTGTAGATAGCAGCGGCTCTAATATGCCACGGAGTATCAAAGTCAGGTTCTCCCACTCCGAGAGAAACGACACCTTCTAATTCGTTTGCTAAATCAAAGAAACGACGGATTCCGCTTGGTTTGATTGAAAGTAATTTTGTACTTAGTACTTTAGTGTAATCCATTATGGATTAACCAGTAATCTCTCGCGTTTGTCTTCTTCTTGAGAATAGATGAATCCGTTTGATTTGTATGTTTGTAAAACAATTAAAGTTGAAGTTGCGCTAATACCATCGATACAAGCTAATTTAGTAGCAACGAAGTTAGCAATCTCTTTCATTGAACTTCCGTTGATGCGAATAATAAAGTCGTTTTTACCACTCATTAAGTGCATTGATTCAACTTCTGGGTAATTATAAATTTTTCTAGCAATATTCTCATAACCTACTTCTTGCTCTGGAGTTGTATCTGCAAAAATAATAGCAGCTACATTTTCTTTGTTTGTTTTATCCCAGTTAATAATTGTGTGGTACCCACAAATTATTTTTTCTTTTTCAAACTCTTGCATTTTTTCTAAGATACTTTGTTCGTCTTCTTGTAAAATGGTAGCTAAGTCTTGTGTTGAATAATTAGCTTTTTTCTCTATCAAAGCTAGGATGTGTTCGTCTTTCATAAATGTCCTCCTTATATATTATGTATATTTTATCCTTTTGTTAGATAATAGTAAATCTTTTTTTAATTGAAGAAACGATTGTGTTAGGAAAAATAGGGATCATTTCATATATATGTTTAGGAGGTATTATGAAATGTGATCGATGTCAGAATGAAGATAACATGTATTTCTATTTAGATAAAGAGGTTTATTATTGTCGTAAATGTATTGTGTTTGGAAGAATTAATGTTGGAGAAACAGTGGAGAAAAAGACATATACACCATTTGTAGGAGAAACGCATTTACAGTTGGAATATCCACTAACTAAGTATCAAAAAAAAGTGATGAAAACATTGAAGGAAGCTATCTATAATGATAAGGACGTATTGGTGTTTGCAGCAACAGGAGCTGGGAAAACTGAGATGGTAATGGAAATCATTGAAGAATATTTGAACGGTGGTAAAAAGGTAGGGATTGCAATTGCGAGAAGACAGGTTGTATTAGAGATAAGGGAAAGAATGGCTAGTGCTTTTAAAGAGATTGATGTAGTGGCGGTATGTGAGGGGGATACGGATATAGTAGATGGTGATTTAATTGTTTGTACGATGCATCAATTGTATCGTTATTATGATTGTTTTGATTTATTAATAATGGATGAAATAGATGCTTTCCCGTATGCGAATAATGATGTGTTAGAAGCAATTGCTCAGCAAAGTTGTAGAGGTAATAAAATATACTTGACAGCTACACCTGACGAAAAAATGTTGGATGAAGTGAAGGCGGGAAATATAGAACAAGTTGAACTTTTTGTGAGACCGCATGGTTATCCGTTGATTGTCCCAGCGATAAAAATAGGAAGTTTAACAAAGCAAACGATAGAATTGTATCTTCTGTTGAAAAATAACCATGCTCGAAAAATACAAACGTTGGTATTTGTGCCGACAATAGCTTTGTCTAAACAGCTTGCGATATTATTTAAGTGGGTATTTACGTGCAGAGGATTTACATCGAAAACAATACTGAAAGATAAACTGATTCAAGAATATCGTGATAAAAAATATGAAGTGCTGTTTTGTACGACTGTATTAGAACGAGGAATAACCATTAAAGGGGTTGATGTGATTGTTTATTTTGCGAATCATATTGTATTTAGTGAGGCAAGCTTAATTCAAATTGTAGGAAGAGTTGGTCGTAGTATGGATATTCCTGATGGAAATGCTTTTTATTTAGCGGAAAGTAGAAGTGATTCAATGAAGAAAAGTATAGAAATGATAAAGGAAATGAATCGTGCAATCTAATTGTGTAGTTTGCTTTGAATCTTTATATTATCAAAGTAGTATGCAACGCTATTTTTTTGGTTCATATGATTGTATCTGTGATTCTTGTAGATACAAAATGACACTAGTAAAAGATGTGCTTAAGTTAGAGGGTAAAAAGGTTCGTATCCTATATTTATATGATCATTATTTAGAAGGATTACTATTTCAATATAAAGAGTGTAAAGATATCGCATTAGCTTCTCTGTTTTTATGCATGCAATCGAAAGAAATTAACGACAAATTTCGCGGTTACACATTAGTATATATGCCAAGTAATGAAAGTAAAACTAAAGATAGGGGATTTCATACGTTGGAGTTAATGAGTAAGCAAATAAATCTAAAAAAAGTACAGTTATTTGAGAAGAATAAAAACTATAAACAATCATCACAAAGCTTTGAAAATAGGCGTAAAGTGAAAGATGTGATCCGATTAAATCCACATGTGAAGATGCCACAGGGGAAATTATTATTATTTGATGATGTGGGTACTAGTGGGGCAACGTTGAAAGCGGCACTGCATTTATTGAAGGACTATCCAGGGGATATAGAAATATTGCTGTTTAGTGCAACACAGGGATTTGTCGAATCATGCGATTTAATTGTCTTTTCAAAGCTTAAGAAATTTCATATACTGAATTTGCAGTTAGGAGGTGCGCATCATGGAAGGTAAAGTAAAATGGTTTAACAAGGAAAAAGGTTTCGGTTTTATTTTGGATGAAAGTGGTAAGGATGTCTTTGTACATTACACACATATAAATGGAGAAGGTTTTAAGTCATTAATTGATGGAGAAGCGGTTTTATTTGATGTTGTAAACGATGACAAAGGGATCCAAGCTAGAAACGTAGAAAGAAAACTACAGTAAGTTTATATAAAAGTTATAATAAAGGTTGCATTATCTAAAATATAGCGTATAATGAAATTATGTTATAAGTTATATTTTTATGCATAGAAAGGTATAGGATATTAAAATGCAAGGAAAAGTAAAAATGTTCAACCCTGAAAAAGGGTTTGGTTTCATTACTGTTGAAGACGGAAAAGATGTATTCTTCCACTACTCTCAATTAGTTATGGACGGTTACAAAACTGTAGAACCAGATGGAACTGTTGAGTTTGATTTAGTTGAAACTGACAGAGGATTACAAGCGCAAAACATTCGTTTAGCGTAAAAATCAAGTAAAAAGTGGGGGAAACCTCACTTTTTTCTTTTTTATCCTATGTATTTAGTTTATAATAAATAAGTACGAAAAAACAGGAGGTCATAACATGGCAGGATTTCTAAATAAGCTTTTTAATGGAGAAAAGAAACGCTTTGCACAAATTGAAGCGGTAGCTCATAAGGTAGATGCATTGAGTAATGAAATAGGTGCATTGAGTGATGAATCTTTAAAAAATAAAACAATTGAGTTTCAAAATAGAGTAGAACAAGGGGAAACGCTTGAACAAATAATGGTAGAAGCATTTGCTGTTTGTCGTGAAGCGGCAAAACGAGTAATTGGAGAGTATCCTTACTTAGTTCAGATTATGGGTGCTACAGTAATGCAACAAGGGGATATTGCAGAGATGAGAACCGGAGAAGGAAAAACACTGACTTCTACAATGGCGATTTACCTGAATGCGTTGTCTAAAAAAGGGGTACATGTTGTTACTGTTAATGAATATCTAGCACAACGTGATGCTGAATGGATGGGTCAAATTTATCGTTTCCTAGGGTTAAGTGTAGGGTTTAATGCTCGTGCACTGACAAGTAGTGAAAAAAGAGCTGCGTATCATTGTGATGTAATGTATACAACAAACTCAGAGTTAGGGTTTGACTACTTAAGAGATAATATGGTAGTTAAGTTACAAGATAGAGTTATGCGTGGATTGAATACTGCTATCGTTGATGAGGTCGATTCTATCTTAGTAGATGAATCAAGAACACCATTGATTATTTCAGGTGGAAAGAAAAAAACAGCGAATTTATACCAAATGAGTGATATATTTGTTAAAAAATTAGTTACTGAAGATTTTGATATAGATGTGAAGACAAGACAAGTGATTTTACAAGAGAGTGGAGTAGCGAAAGCAGAATGCTCTTTTAAACTTAGAAATTTATATGATGTAGAGCATACCCAATTAGTTCATCATATCAATATGGCATTACGTGCTAACTATGTAATGCAAAAAGATGTGGAATATGTTGTTACAGATAATGAAATTGTGATTGTTGATCAATTTACAGGTCGTTTAATGAAAGGTAGAGCATATTCTGAGGGATTACATCAAGCAATTGAAGCCAAAGAAAATGTATCAATCAATGAAGAAACTAGTACGTTAGCAACGATTACATACCAAAACTTTTTCCGATTATATGGAAAACTTGGGGGAATGACTGGAACTGCTAAAACGGAAGAAGAAGAATTCTTGGAAATTTATAATATGAGAGTTGTTGAAGTTCCAACGAATCGTCCAGTGCAAAGAATAGATCATGCAGATGCTATTTTTGCAACACCGAATGATAAATATAAGGCGTTAGTAAATGAAGTAAAACAATTGAATGAAAAAGGGCAACCTGTATTAGTTGGTACTATTTCAGTTGAGGTATCAGAAATCATTTCTGACATGCTTAAAAATGCACGTGTTAAGCATGAAGTTTTAAATGCGAAAAATCATGGAAGAGAAGCAGAAATTGTAAGTAAAGCAGGACAGGTTAATGGAGTTACCATTGCAACGAATATGGCAGGACGTGGAACTGATATTAAATTAAGTGAAGAAAGTAAAGCCTTAGGTGGACTTGCTGTTTTAGGAAGTGAAAGACATGAATCAAGACGTATTGATAACCAGTTACGTGGTCGTAGTGGTCGTCAAGGAGATCCAGGGAATTCACGTTTCTATGTTTCTCTAAAAGATAGCTTAATGGTTCGATTTGGTAAAGAAGGATTGTTGGACAGTGCTTTTTCTACCTTAGATGGACAAGCGATTGAATCTAAAATAGTAACTAAAGCGATTGGATCTGCTCAAAAAAGAGTAGAAGGACAAAATTTTGATGTTCGTAAACAATTGCTAGATTATGATGATGTATTACGTCAACAACGTGAAATTATGTATAAAATGCGTAACCATGTGCTAGAACATGATGATGTTCATGAAATGGTAAAAGAAATGTTTGAAAAAGTTGTGAATCGTATTATTGATGTTAATTCAGGATCAAACAAAGAAGGAGTTAATACGACGGAATTAGTAAAATCTATGCATGTCATGGGAATTGATGAAGTCGCATTGAATGTAACAGCATTAAATGGATTGACAAAGGATGAGTGCGTTAGCGTTTGCTTGGATACAGCGTGGAATTCATATGAAGATAAAATTAAAGATGTTCGTGATCAATATGCATCATTTGAAAAAAATGTGGTAATCAAAAATATTGATATGACATGGGTATCTCACATAGATACAATGTCGAAATTAAGAGATGGTATTCACTTGAGAAGTTATGCACAAGGGAATCCGTTACAGCAGTATGTTAGCGAAGGTTTTGATTTGTTTGATGCAATGATGCACACAATTTCAAATGATATCGTTAACTTTGTATTGCGTGTACAAGTTAGAAGAAAAGATAGTTAGTCATGGAATTATATGAGATAAAAACTAGTTTAGACAGTCACCAAGCCAAATTTGTTGCGCTTGGTGACTCTCTTTGAATTAGAAATAAAACAAGCGAGAATACAAGTTCTTGAAGCTAAACAGTTGGAAGAAAATTTTTGGAATGATTCAAATTTAGCACAAGTATATATAAGAGAATGTAATGGACTTAAAAAAATTGTGGATACGCACAAAAGTTTAAATAGTACGATACAAGAGTTATTTGATACGTATCAAGCAGTCATGGATGAGTTTGATGAAGAAATGAGAACCTTGTTAGAAGAAGAGTATTCAGATTTTCTTGAAAAATTATCAGTATTTGAGGTTGATACACTGTTATCTCATGAATATGATCGCTTTAATGCGGTGGTAGAATTACATCCAGGAGCTGGTGGTACGGAAAGCTGTGATTGGTGTGAAATGTTGTATCGTATGTATTCAAGATATGCGAGCAAGCAAGAATTCAAAGTTACTGTATTAGACTATTTAGCAGGAGAAGAAACAGGTATTAAATCAATCACATTGCTGATTGAGGGAGAAAGTGCCTACGGATATTTAAAGGCCGAAAAAGGAGTTCATCGTTTAGTTCGAATTTCCCCTTTTGATTCGTCAGGAAGAAGACATACGTCTTTTGCGAGTGTCGATGTAATGCCTCAATTTAATGAATCAATTGAAATTGAAATTGCGGATAAAGAGCTAGAAATAGAAACGATGAGAAGTAGTGGAGCTGGTGGACAACATGTCAATAAGACGGATTCAGCAGTGAGAATAACACATATTCCTACAGGGATAGCTGTCAAATGTCAAAATGGTAGAAGCCAACATGACAATAAAGATCAAGCGATGCTAGTCTTGAAGTCTAAGTTATACCAATTAGAAATAGAAGAACAGATGAAGAAATTAGCCCAAATCAAAGGAACTCAAAAGTTAATTGAGTGGGGATCACAAATTAGAAGTTATGTTTTTTGTCCCTATACAATGGTAAAAGATCATCGTAGTGGTTGCGAAACCACGGATGTTAATGGAGTAATGGATGGAGACATCGATGCTTTTATTTTCGCATATTTAAAAGAGCAAGTGTCATAGGAGAAGTATTTTGAAAAAACACGTCATTAAAGATTTATTATTGGTTGTTGCAGGGAATTTTATATTGGCAAGTGGAGTGGCGTTCTTTATTATACCTAATAATATATTATCTGGTGGAGTAGCTGGGGTTTCAGTTGCGTTGTCAGCTGTGATTCCCCTTTCGATTACAACATTGATAAATGTACTTACTGTTGTATTTTTTATTTTGGGTTCAGTAGTTTTAGGAAAAGGATTTGCGTTAAAAACGATGGTTTCAACGGTGTTGTACCCTTCTTTTGTTTCTATATTAACGGTGTTTTCTAGTTCTATTGAAATTACAGATGATCCTATATTGGCATCTCTTTATGGAGGAGCGTTAATTGGATCAGGACTAGGAATGGTGTTGAAAACGGGCGCTAGTACTGGTGGGATGGATGTTCCACCAATTATTGCGCATAAATACACTCATATACATTTATCCAAATTAATATTTATCACTGATGGATTTACAGTGTTATTGGGGATGAGTATCTATGGAATAGAAGCTGCGTTAATCGGTTTGTTATCTGTATTGTCAGCATCATTTATGGTGAATAAAGCAATGATGATGGGGATGGCTGAAGCTAAGTCAATTATGATAATATCAGATAAAAACGATCTTATTTACGAAGAGATATCTAAAGAAGTGCAACGTGGTGGTACGATTTTAAATGCCAAAGGAGCGTATACAAAAGATGATAAAGAAGTCTTAGTCATCATAGTGTTGAAAAAACAATTCCCATTAGCGAATCGTATTATTGCATCGATAGATCCTAACGCATTTATCGTAATCAATGATGTGAAAGAAGTAAAAGGAGAAGGATTTACCTTCGATGAAATATAAAACGTATCCGAGGATACGTTTTTTTAATGTAAATAAACAAATTATGGTTTGAAGGACGCTAATATGTGATGTATACTTTTATAAGGAGGTAGTTACATATGAAAAAAAATACAAAAGGAATTGGTACTACTGCAATTCATGCTGGTAAAATGAAAGACGTCATGTTTGGTTCTTTAACAACACCAATTTATCAAACCTCAACATTTATTTTTGATAACTGTGCACAAGGGGGTGCTCGTTTTGCTGGGGAAGAAGACGGGTATATATACTCACGTATTGGAAACCCTTCTGCAAGTGTAATTGAAAAAAAAGTAGCACAATTAGAAGGTGGAGAAGCTGCGTTAGCGACTGCTTCAGGAATGGGAGCTATCACATCTCTAATATGGACAATCGCAGGGGCGGGAAAACATATAATTGCAGATAGTACGCTATATGGATGTACCTATGCGTTGATGAGTAAAGACTTACCGCGATTTGGAGTAGAAGTAGATTTAATAGATTTAAACGATTTAGAGTTGTTGGAAGCAACTTTGAAAGAAAATACGATTGCGGTATTTATAGAAACACCAGCTAATCCCAATTTGAAGATAACAGATATTAAAGCAGTTTCTGATATTGCTCATAGTTATAATAAAGAGATTCAAGTAATCTGTGATAATACATTCGCATCTCCATATAATCAAAAGCCGTTTGAACTAGGCGTTGATGTAATTTGTCACTCAGCAACTAAGTATTTAAATGGGCATGGAGATTTAATTGCCGGATTTGTCGTTGGGAAACAATCACTAATGAATGAAATTTTATTTGTTGGTGTAAAAAATATGACAGGAGCTGTATTGCCGGCGAATGAATGTTACTTGATAGAACGTGGGTTAAAAACGTTTGAAGTAAGAATGCAACGTCATAATGAGAGTGCGATGATCATAGCTGAATACTTAGAAGCACATCCTAAAATTGAAAAAGTATACTATCCAGGATTGAAATCTCATCACAATCATGAAATTGCGGTGAAGCAAATGAGCGGGTTTGGAGGAGTGATTGCTTTCGAGGTAAAAGGCGGAAGAAGTGCAGGACAAGCAATGTTAGATAATTTAGATATGATAGGATTAGCAGTGAGTTTGGGAAGCGATGAAAGTTTAATTGAGCACCCAGCGAGCATGACTCATTCAACATATACAGAAGAAGAATTAATAGAAGTTGGTATCCCTTCTGGACTGATACGATTATCTGTTGGGCTAGAAAATGTAGAAGATATCATCGAAGATTTAGAAGTAGGGATGTCTCACATGTAAAAGAAGCACTTTTTAAAGTGGTTTTCTTCTAGTTGAGCAGTAAGTATAAAAGCTGTATACATTTACTAGTAATAACATAGTTGAGATGAATGAGTCTGTTTGTATAATATATATAATAATAGATGTAAGTAATAACGTGCATACTATGAATATAGAAAAGAGGAACTGTATGTGTACTGCAATTGCGTTAAATAATAAAGGTTTGTTATTTGGGAGAACAATGGATATCTCCTATTCATTTAATGAGCAAGTAGTGATTACTCCTAGAAACTATCAATTAACATTGAAGGAAGAAGTGAATTTAATAGAACATTATGCAATTATTGGGATGGCTTGTGTAATTGAAGACTATCCGTTATATGCTGATGCGATGAATGAAGAAGGTCTATGCATGGCGGGTTTGAACTTTAAAGGCTATGCATATTATGAAACAAAGGTAATGCCTGATAAAAAGAATATTACACCGTATGAATTCATTCCGTATATTTTAGGGCAATGTGCGAGCGTAAGTGAAGCGATAACTAGGGTTCGTGATATAAGTTTAATCTCCATTCCTTTCCAAGAGGGACTTGATGTATCGCCGTTGCACTGGATGCTTAGCGATGAAGTAAAATCTGTTGTCATTGAATACGGAGAAAAAGGGTTGGAAATTTTCGATAATCCAATTGGGGTAATGTGTAATAATCCTGGATTTGATTATCATTTACTGAATTTGAATAACTACCTGAAATTAAGCGTGCACGAACCAAAAAACACGTGCCTTAAAGAATGTTCGCTTATCTCATTAGGACACGGAGCGGGAGCATTAGGCCTGCCAGGAGATACTTCATCCCCTTCTAGATTTGTGAGGGCAGCATTCGTAAAAAGCAATGCTGTGTTGGAGGAGAAACATCGTCTGAGCCAATTTTTTCATATATTGGATAGTGTTAAAGTCGTAAAAGGTGTGGCTTTTAATGAAAAATTAGAAGCAGACTATACCACGTATTCAAGCTGTATGGATACAAAATCGGGCGTTTATTACTATAACACGTACTACTCAAATCAATTGGTTGGCGTGCGTTTGCATGATACTGTGTTAGAAGGTAATGAACTTGTTGTCCATTCTTTGATAGTTGAGAATGAAATTCAAATTATTTAAAGTGGAAAGTATTTTACTTTTTCAGAATTGTTACTTATACTGGACACATAAGGGAGAGATAATTATGAAAAAAATGGAAAATAAAGTAAAAGAGAAATTATTGCCGTTACTACGTGAAACAAAATCAGATTTAGAATTTGAATATGTAATAGATGGTATTATTACTCCGGCATATAGATTTATGATGTCTGTAACGGTAGTGGGATTGCTTATTGGATATGTTACTTATATGTATCTAGGCTTGAATGGTATATATGGAATACTTATCGCACTAGTTGTTTTATATGTAGGACTACAATTATTATATGTAGATGTGTATTTAGCGAAATATGGGAAACGCGTCTTCATTTATAAAAAAGGATTTTTACGTAAAGAAGAAGTGGATATTCTCTCTGTTACAAATTGTGTATATTTAGAAGAAGGAAGCGATAATATACATGTGAATATACATGTGAAAATAAACGGTGTTTTAGAACGAGTCACTATAAAACGTGATGCAAAAGAAACAGCTGAAAAAAATCAAATAATTCAACGCTTTATAGAAGACATGGGTAAAAAGAAAAAATAATAACTATGCTTTAAAAAGTTAAAATGATATAATAATACAGTAAATTTATTAAAAATATAGAAGGAGAAATACGCAATGGCAGGATATGTAGTAGTAGGGACGCAATGGGGCGACGAAGGTAAAGGTAAGATAGTAGATGTATTAGGTAGTAAAGTTGACTATGTAGTTCGTTTTCAAGGTGGAAACAATGCAGGTCATACAGTAATAGTAGAAGGAAAAAAACACATTCTTCATTTATTACCATCAGGAGTATTACATACGCAATCAAAATGTATTATTGGGCCTGGTGTAGTTGTAGATCCGTTTGTATTTTTAGAAGAAATAGCATTAATTGAATCTGGTGGAATTACAACTGATCATGTTTATATAAGTGATCGTGCACACTTAATTATGCCTTATCATGTTGCACTTGATGCATATCAAGAAGAGATGAAGGGTGATAAAAAAGTAGGGACAACAAAACGTGGCATTGGACCATGTTACGCAGATAAATACCAACGTATTGGATTACGTATGTCGGATTTAGAAGATATTGATTCATTTAAAGAGAAATTAGCATTCACATTAAAAATAAAAAATGATGAAATTGTGAAATTATACGAGGGAGAAGCATTTGATTATGATGATTTATTAACTAAATTTATCGAATTAAGAGACAAATTGTTACCACGTATGATTGATTCTGTTGCTGAAATCGATCAAGCATTAACAAATAATAAATTTGTATTGTTTGAAGGTGCGCAAGCGGCGATGTTGGATATTAACTATGGGACTTATCCATATGTTACTAGTTCATCACCGACAAGTGCTGGAGTATGTGCAGGTGTTGGAGTTTCTCCTAAGAAATTAGATACGATCGTTGGAGTTGTGAAAGCTTATTCAACACGTGTTGGAGAAGGACCTTTTGTCACTGAATTAAATGATGATAAAGGAGAGTTTTTAAGAGAAAAAGGATTTGAGTTTGGAGCGACAACAGGAAGACCTAGAAGATGTGGTTGGTTAGATTTATTGGTTGTTAAACATGCAACGTTGATTAATGGATTAACTGATCTTGTAGTTACAAAAGTAGATGTTCTATCGGGGTTGAAAGAAATCAATATTTGTATGGGATATGAAATTGACGGTGTGAGATTCGATTATTTACCGGCAAGTGTTGAAAAAGTTGTACGTGCAAAACCTATCTATGATGTGATGGAAGGTTGGGATGAAGATATTACTGGAATTCGTGAATTCGATTTATTACCAGAAAATTGTAAAAAATACTTACGTAAAATTGAAGAAGTATCAAAAACACGTATTTCAATGGTCTCTGTTGGGCCTGAGAGAGAACATAATATTTATTTACATGACATAATTACTAAATAAGTGTTAACCATATATAAAAATTTATACATCAGATTATGTGAATATACTCAAAAATTTGATTTATATGGACATACATGTTAAAATTACAAAGGAAGTCAAAGGAGGAATCCAATGAAAAAATTAAATTTTTATAAAAACAAAATTTCAGACACCACTACGCAAGTGGCTACAAAAGTAGGAACACTTGCGAAAGATAAAGGTAGTGTATTGAAAAATAAAACAACTGAATGTATGAACAAAAGCACGTTGATAGTGGGTAAAAATATCACAAAAGCGAAGACGATTTTAGCGGATCAAAAGATGATGGACAAAATCAAGACAATTGATTTATCTGGCTTCGAAAAGTTAAACTTTAATTTTCATCATTTTACAAGCGTAGTGGTGATTGGGATAGTTGCATTTTTTGTAACATTCTTCACAACTGGATACAACACTCAAAGTGTAGATGCTTCGGTAAATGTTATGGATATTAACAATGAAGTTAGCGTATTTAACAACGAACAAATTGGTGTTGAATATGGAGATTCAGAATCAATTGCATTAATTGCAAAAGATATGCTTGCAGGTGTTGTACCTAGCTCAAGTGAAATAAATGAAATCAGTTCAACTGGTATGCATTCATTTTATGAATTAGGAGAATACGTGATTGGTGTTGAGTTAAAAGGAGGGTCGGTCTTAGGATCTATGCCTGCTGAACTTTCAATTCAAACATCAGCGACATACGCGATGAAACATTCGTCAAAAGTAGAAATTGCTTTAGATACTGTTGCGAATGAAGTATTAAACGGAAGTGTATATACATATCAACTTGATGTTAATATTGCAGATACTACGGCACCAGTTATTGAACTATCAACTACAGATATGACTATTAGTGATTCAGATACATGGAACTTGGATAGTTATGCAAGAGCGATTGACAATGTAGATGGAAGTGTAACTGTTTCTTTACTTGAAGAAATGGATACAGAGTCGGATGGAAAACTAACTTTGGGAAATCACTACTTAAGTGTGATGGCAACTGATTCAACAGGAAATCAATCTACTGCAGATATGATGGTTCGTGTAAAAGAAACGGCAGACACTTCAGTAAGTACTGAATCAAACACAAGCAATTTGAATTCGTTTTCAGCGGTAGGAAGCTACTCTGGAGCGAATGCTATATACAATGCAGCGTTAGCACAAGTAGGAAGATATCAAGATTGTACTATGTTAGTAACAAATTCATTAGCTGCTGCTGGAATTTATTTCCACGGATGGCCTAACGAATATTATTCATTAGGTACGGTAGTTAGTGCTAGTCAGGCATTGCCAGGAGATATTCTTATATATCCAGGTCACGTTGCAATTTATATTGGTAACGGTATGGCTGTACATGGTGGATGGAATGGGAATCAAACAGTTATTTATTCAGCTTATACAAATAGTGGGTCACCTACATTTGTTCGTGTTAGATAATAATTAAAAATATAAAAGATAGTAGATTGCAAATGTAATCTACTATCTTTTTGAATAAATTCAGTCTATTAGTAACGATTATCAACTTCTAATTTTCAGTGCGAAAAAAAATTCGAAAAGTATCATAAAGAGGTTGATATATTATTTTAACATTGTATAATATATACAATATTAGCGAAAGGAGCATTATTATGGCATTTTATTTTAAAGAACCATCACGTACATTTAGTGAATATTTATTAGTTCCAGGATACTCTTCAAGTACTTGTGTACCTGCAACAGTATCTCTTAAAACACCTTTAGTGAAGTTTAAAAAAGGGGAAACATCTGAAATCACGATGAATATCCCTATGACTTCAGCAATTATGCAGTCAGTATCAGGAGAGAAAATGGCAGTAGCATTAGCGAGAGAGGGAGGAGTTTCATTTATATTTGGATCTCAATCTATCGAAGCTGAGGCAGAAATGGTAAGAAAAGTTAAATCGACAAAAGCAGGGTTTGTGAAAAGTGACTCAAACTGTAAAGCGTCAGATACTTTAAAAGATGTAATTGCATTGAAAGAAAAAACAGGACATGCGACTATCGCGGTAACTGAGGATGGAACAAGTGAAGGTAAATTAGTAGGTATAGTAACTAGTAGAGATTACCGTGTTTCAAGAATGGATATAAATACTAAAGTTGAAGAATTTATGACTCCTTTTAAAAAATTGGTTTATGGAAATGAAGGTACAACTTTATCGGAAGCGAACAATATTATTTGGGATAATAAACTAAATGCACTACCTATTATTGATGAAAATCAAAAATTGACTTGTTTTGTATTTAGAAAAGATTATGATTCTCATAAAGAAAACCCAAATGAGTTATTAGATGAACAAAAACGATATATTGTAGGAGCGGGAATCAACACTCGTGACTATGAAGAAAGAATACCAGCATTACTTGAAGCAGGTGCAGATATATTGTGTATTGATTCAAGTGAAGGATTTTCTGAATGGCAAAAATTAACTGTTCAGTGGGTACGTAATACTTACGGAGATAGTGTAAAAATTGGTGCTGGTAATATTGTAGATCGCGAAGGATTTAGATTTTTAGCGGATGCTGGTGCGGATTTTATAAAAATTGGTATTGGTGGAGGTAGTATTTGTATTACACGTGAGCAAAAAGGAATTGGACGTGGGCAGGCAACTGCTGTTCAAGAAGTTGCACTTGCGCGTGATGAATATTATGAAGAAACAGGAATTTATATTCCAATCTGTAGTGATGGTGGAATTGTGCATGATTATCACATGACACTTGCACTAGCTATGGGTAGTGATTTCTTAATGTTGGGAAGATATTTCTCTAGATTTGATGAATCACCAACTAACAAAGTAGCGATCAATGGTACATACATGAAAGAATACTGGGGAGAAGGAAGCGCTCGTGCTAGAAACTGGCAGCGTTATGATATGGGTGGAGATAATAAACTTTCTTTTGAAGAAGGTGTAGATTCATACGTACCTTATGCAGGATCTTTAAAAGATAACTTAGCATTGTCTTTGAGTAAAGTGAAACATACAATGTGTAATTGTGGAACAATGAATATTGCTCAATTACAAAGTAATGCGAAAATTACTTTAGTATCGGCAACTAGTATAGTTGAGGGTGGAGCACATGATGTCATCCTTAAAGAAGGAAATAATAAAAAATAATTAGTTAAAAAACGTCTTAAATTAAGACGTTTTTATTTTATATAGTGTATAATAATCAGGAAGAAGGTGAATGAATGGAAAATATAATTAAAAGCATGGAGCTATACGCACTCGAAAATCAGGTGCCTATCATGCAAAAAGAAGGAATTAATTTTATGGTTGAGTGTATTAGACAAAACGAAGTAAAAACAATTTTAGAAATAGGAAGTGCAATTGGATATTCAGCTATTCAAATGTGTCTTAGTGATCCTCATATAAAATTAGTAACAATTGAAAGAGATGAAGCAAGATATAAGGAAGCGGTTAAAAATATTAGAAAATGTAACATGGAAGATAGAATTAAAATTCATCATGCGGATGCATTAGATATAGAAATAGAAGGAGTATATGATCTTATTTTTATTGATGCTGCTAAAGCGCAATATATAAAATTCTTCGAAAAGTATGATCAAAATTTAGAGAACAATGGGGTCATAGTAAGTGATAATCTAAAGTTTCATGGATTTGTTGAAACGAAAGAACGTATAAAAAATAGAAATACACGACAATTAGTCCAAAAAATAAGAAAGTATATCTCATACTTAGAAGAAAATAATTATTATGATACTGTATTTTACGATATAGGAGATGGAGTGGCAATAAGTAAAAAAAAATAAGCAATCGCTTATTTTTCATATAAAGTATTAATTAAGTTTTGGATTACTTCCATTAATTTGCTTTGAAATTTACTGTCTACTGTTCGGAATAATCGAATCAACTTTGCTTCTTGTTTATTTAACAATAATTCTGTAGTGGGATTTATATTATAAGTTTTGCATAAATCGATATCTAAATATTTACAAATTTTTAATGTAGTTTCAATATCGGGTAATCGAACATTGCATACGTAATTATTAAATGTTGAATATGATATATTCAACGCTAGTGCTACATCTTTTTGTTTAAGATCTTTTATCTCTATTTGACTGGAAATGATATCTCCGATTTTAATTTGCATAAATTTACCTCTGTATGAATATTATATGCAAATATAAGTGGTTAAAGCATTTTATCCACGAAATGAAGTGAGTTAAAACAAATACACGAATAAAGTTATATTGTGTATAATTAAAAATAAAGTGTGTGGTATAATAAAAGAAACGGAGGCTTAATATGAAAAAAAATAAGTTGATTTTAGCGTTAGCGATAGGAACTGTGATTACTGGAGCTACGATACTGAGTATGGAAAAAGCAAAAAAAGAAAAAAAGGAAAACAAAAACAATAATAATGATGAAGATACACAATTAAATGAAGAAAGTTTTGAAGAACAATGTGAAGATATCACAGCAGTAAGTGAAACAGCTTCATATCCTTATTTATCGGATGAAGACATGATCTACCTTAATGAGGTAAGTGAAGATGAATTTGCGAAAGTCGAAGGATTTGAAGATATAGAAGAAAAAGCAATTCAACACACAGTTAAATTTGACTCAGTACATGATTTAGAAAATTATAAAAATATAGTTATTAATGAAGGGTTTGTTGTTACTCACGGAGAACAAGAGAATGAATTAATTGTTTTAAATATTTCACTAATGGAGTCTGATATTATTTTAAGTAAAATATTCTACCTAGCTAATGTGGCAAAAGAATACAATGGAAGTTATAGAAAATGGATTGTTAAATAAGAAGATAGATAAGAAATAAACAACTAAAACTAAGGCATCTGATAAATAGAGGTTCTTTAAATTCTAGTGTTGGTGGAGTAAAAACTATTACTAAATAGGCTGTAA
>CAMQRS010000017.1 GCA_947036815.1 uncultured Erysipelotrichaceae bacterium | reverse complement strand
TACAGCCTATTTAGTAATAGATTTTACTCCACCAACACTAGAATTTAAAGAACCTATAAATAACAATTGTTTCTTTTTTATTTTTTTTGGTGTCTACTTGGTAAGCATCACATCATTTTTAATAGTATATTTTTAAAATTTTTCATTTAATAAAATAGGTTTCTTCAAACTACTAATAAACTGTTTCGTGTTTTTAACATCAACATTAAATAGTTTATTATATAATTTAGGTTGATTTAATCTAACCATTGTATGCGCATGCGTTCTAGGTATGCTTTGCTTAAACACTCTTTCAAGTCGTTCACTTTCACTTACTTCAACACATACATATAAATAATGATCCAGTACATACTTCAATAATTTCATTAAAGACAATGAATCTAAATATATAATTTCACTTATAAGAACTTCATCCTTTTTATCAACGTATATACAGTACGCTTGTAGTTGATCTCCTTCATAGTAAGTAGCGATTTGTTCATCACAACAAGTGACACGACGAATCAAATCAGAATAATAATTTAAATCTCTATCATAGTAGCAATCAAATATAGCTGAAAACTTTTGAAAAACCATCAATAATTCGCTGGACTTAACTTGATTAGTCACTCCAAATGCATTCACTTTTGTTAATTCTTCTTTGTATATAACATATCTTTTACGAAAGTTAAGTATTTCGAATCCGTATTTCTCAAACAGTTTCGGATTACAAGCTTCAACGAATGTAAATAAATACTTACAAGTTTCGTCTTCAATAATTAAGTCTAATAAATCTCTTATAATACCCCTTTGTCGATAATCATAGTGCGTGTTGATCCCTGATAAATACGACACCAACAATTTTTTGTTTTGTAAATTAAGCACATGTTCATTCATATGCACTTGAGAAATCAATTTTGAATCTAACTCTGTAACTAACACATTAGATTTTATATATTTATGCTCAAAATAATAATTTAAAAATAATTCTTGTTTCGCACTTTGAGAAGAAATACAAAGTTCCTTTAGCTTACTCTTATCTTTTTCATTCGCAAATCTAATCATACGTTTCTTCACTTTCACTGAATTCTACATCGATTGCTCCTTCGACACCAGCATCTTGATTGTTTGTTTCTGAACTTGAATACCGCTGATAATTCATTCCACTGTTTGCTTCGTCATTTAATATTTTTCGTATCCTATATCTTTGCCACATTATCAATATCATTACCACTAATATGAGCACAAATAATAGATTAAGTAATGCTGGTAAAAAGATAACAAATAATATAATTCCTATAATTGAAATAACTGTTGATTTAAATTGATTCATAAATTCACCTCTAATGTTTCTATTATACTATATTTTCCTTCTCTTTCAAAGCAACCTAAAATAACTTCTTAAAAAGAAAGTATATTACTAATATAACGATCCATCCAATGATAATATAAATGGCTGTATTTCTACTACTATATTCTTTTTCTTCTTCCGCTTCAGCAATAACCTCCACAGCTAGATCCTTTTCTGTTAGGACATAGGCATAATTGGGATTATTAATTTTAATAGTCGCTTTTTCCTCTTCGATCAATTTTTGTTGAAGTAGTTCATCGTCTATAAATACATATGCTTGATATGGTTGAGTAAGCGCAACTAGCGGTTCAAATTCCACACTGTAATTCTCCCCACCCACATACTCACATACATTGACTCCATCCTCCACAAATACATTAAACAATTCTATCGAATACCAATTATTTTCATACATTATCTCAACTTCGTTATTCCCACATCGCATCTCACTTGCCACATATTTTTCTTCACAAGAAAAAAGAGCAAGGTATATTAATAAAAGTTTCATTTCATCACCCTTATTAATATTCTCACTCTACACGTTTTTATACTGACTTGCGATATCTTTTATCTTATTTAATCGATGACGCATCCCAGATTTCGAAATTTCATCACCATATTCATTTTCATATAAATCACAAAGTTCATTTAAACTAGCTTCAGGATTCTCTTTTCTTAAATTTGCGACTCTTAATAAATTTGGATGTAGATTGTTTAATCCTACAAAATTTTCAATTCGCTCAATGTCTTCTAATTGTTTTTTTCCAGTCTTAATACTTTTCATTTCATTTGCTAATTCACAATTATCTAATCGTGTTAAATTATTCATGAAATCTCTTTGAATACGACTATCTTCAAATCTAAATAACGAATCATTTGTTCCCACACATTTAAGAAAATCACTAATTTGATCCCCTGCTTTTAAGTAGACAACTTCTTGATTTCGTCGTTTTATCAACTTGGCATTCATGTTGAATTTTTTCATTTGACGTTGGATATATTTTGCCAAAGGCTTATTCGTTGTTGAAATTTCTAAGTGGTAATTCGAAGTGTTTGGAGAATTTACGCTTCCACTAGCTAAAAATGCTCCTGCTAAATAAGCTCTTGCACAACATTCTTTTTTAACAATTAAATTACTCGGGTGATCTTTCAATCCTTCATCGGATAATATATCTAAATCTTGTAAGATATCTAGAGCTCTTTCCTTTATCTTGACATAGTAAATGTTATTTTTACGCAATGTCATTTTTTTTATTACAGATATTTCAATATCTACTTTATACAATTCTTTTACTAATTGAAAAATTCTTTTAGCACTCGATACATTTTCACTCTTACAAGTGATACTCAATCCTTGATTCGTAATATTCAGCGTTGAACACATTTGCAAAAACGCACTTAGCTCTGCTTTCATACAGTGGTCAAGCAATATATTCATACATATTTCTTTTTTAACTTCACTTGTAAACGACATATTCCTACTCACTTTCTAATATTTCTAAAAATACTTCTTTTAAACGATTACTATCATGACGGATATACCCTTTATTAAACGTTAATAATTGGCTTTCTATAATTTGATAATCGTGACTGCTTTCTTTTATTTTAATAGGTACACTATTTCTCTCTAAATATCGATTCAGTGTTTTCGTGTGCAATATATCACTGTATGTAACTACCACATCAACAATATTTGCTTGCGCGTGTTCATTAATCGCACACACATGTTCCTCTAAACTATAGTTAGTTGTTTCACCAGGTTGACTCATCGCATTACAAAAGTATATTTTTTTTGCTTCGCTTTCAATAATTGCTTTCTTTAGTTCAGGAATAATAATATTAGGAAGAATACTTGTATATAAACTACCTATTCCATATACAATATAATCCGCTTCTGTTATCGCTTTGATTGCTTGCATACTTGCCGTAACTTTTTGTTGGTAAAACACATGATTAATTCGATGATTCATTTCAGGGATATTACTTTCTCCACGTACAATCGTTCCGTCTTCCATCATTGCCATAAGAGTAACAATTTGAGTTGTAGACGGCAATATCTTCCCTCTAACTTTCAATACATTAGACATCTTCTCAATCGCTTCCATAAAACTACCGGTAGTTTGAGTAAGTGCTGTAAGCATTAAATTACCTAAATTATGACCACCTATTTCTGAATCACCCTCAAAGCGATAATCCATAAGAGGCCCTAATAAACTTTCATTCTCAGCTAAAGAAACCATCACGTTTCGAATATCTCCCATCGCAGGAATTTGATAATGTTTTCGCAATCTCCCCGTACTTCCGCCATCATCAGCAACAGTCACAATGGCACTTAGTTCAATATCGTCTATTTCTTTAAATCCTTGAAGTATCACTGAAGAACCCGTTCCTCCTCCGATAACTGCTACTTTTTTCATATTATTGACCTTTTTTATCCCTATGCGCTTTATGGCATGAATATTTATCTTTGTAATATTTATATAAGTAATTCGTTAAAGTTACTGAACGATGTTGACCTCCTGTACAGCCTATTCCTAGTGTTAAATGACTTTTCCCTTCTTTTTGATACTGATAAAACAAATAATCTAAGTATGGTATGGTGTGTTCTATAAACTCATCAGTTTGTGGAAAACTCAGTACATACTCATATACTTCTTTATCATCACCAGTTAATTCTTTTAATTTCTCTATATAGTAAGGATTGGGCAAAAATCTTACATCAATTAATAAATCTGCATCCATCGGTACTCCATGTTTATATCCAAACGATACAATAGAAATTGTGAATGCACGTTTGTTTTCAATAGAAAGTTGCGCTTCCAATTTAGTTTTCAACCCTTTTTGAGTTAATTTAGTAGTATCGATTCTCAGTGTATTAAAGTATGTTAAATTTATAAACATATCTCTTTCTGCTTCAATCGCCTCTTCTAGTGTATTCGCTTTATTAAAAACAATAAACGGATGATTTCGTCTAGTGAATTTATAACGAAGAAGTAATTTCTCGCTACTTGAATCTAAATACAGTACTTTTACACTTAATCCTCTATCGTTAAAGTAATTAATAAATGTGGTATAATCCAAAGCCGTTGTTGCCAATGCTAAATTTTGATATCTTGAATCATGTTCATTTCTAATGATTTGTCCTAATTCATGAATAAGTTGAACAGGAAATTGATCAATACAATGGTATCCCATGTCTTCCAATACTGCCATCGCTGTGGTTTTACCAGCACCTGACATTCCCGTCACTACAACTATATTTTGTTTTTTCATATGTAACACCAGCCTTTGCAACATTATATCATATTCTCGTTTATAGAAAATAAAAACTATTTAATTTAAAAAGTATAATAACCCAATTGGTCATTATACTTTTTTATTACATTCCTTTAATTTGGTGAAATGCATGTTGAGCTGCGATAGCACCATCATTTACTGCTGTTACCACTTGTCTTAATCCTTTTTGACATACATCTCCTGCACCATAAATACCTTTATATTTTGTTTCCATATTTTCATCAACAATAATATATTTATGATCATTCAATATATCTAAATGATTCACAAAGTGTGTCATTGGATCTGCTCCGATATACGGAAAGATTCCTTTTACTTTTATTGTTTCAGTTTCTTCATTTGATTTTACTACAATTCCATCTACCTTGTTATTCATCGATGTAATTTCTAGTGGAATATATTTTTGATGTACAATCACTTTTTCATTTTGGATTATTTTATCCACAATGATTTGATCAGCTCTAAATACATCTCTTCTCATAACTACATGGACTTTACTCGCAAATTGAGTTAAATACAACGCTTCTTCTAACGCTGCATTTCCAGCACCTATAACTGCAACTTCTTCATCTTTAAAGAAAGCTCCATCACAGACCGCACAATAAGATACACCACGACCCACATTTTCTTCTTCTCCTGCAATTCCCAATAATTTTTCTTGTGTCCCACTCGCAATAATGATTGCTTTACATTCGTAAGTAGCGTCGTCACATACAACTTGTTTCGTTTCACCATCTACTATGTTCACTACATTACCATATACATATTGAGCACTAAAACTAGTTGAATGATTAAACATTTGCATTGCAAGATTCGCACCATTAATTGTTTCAATTCCAGGATAATTACTAATCTCATGAGTTTTCACTAGTTTTCCACCAGGGGCCCCCATCTCTATCATTAACGTTGTTAAACCTGCTCTTGACGCATATATTGCTGCGCTCATACCTGCTGGACCTGCTCCAACGATTACTAAATCAAAAATTCGCTCCATTCAATATCCTCCTTTAAAATTTCTTTAATTTCATTCAAATCATATATAATTCGACTTGGACTTACTTCACGTATTGCTTTTTCATTAAATGTACTTGATATGTACGCAATACTGAAAGTACCCATATTTTTGGCACTCATTACATCACCCACTGTATCTCCTACATAAATTAAGTTATCATGAGTAACTTGCATTAATTCACATGCTTTTAATAATGGTTCCGGATGTGGCTTATGTTTTTCAACATCCTCCCCACAAATAACTACATCAAAAAATTGCTCCATCTCACATACTTTTAACCCAAGATGTGCAGCCACTTTTAATTTACTTGTGACAATACCCATCTCGTATTCATTTTCTTTTAAATACGTCAACAATTCTATCGCATTCGGCAGTGGTTTCACGTATTCATCGTGGTTTGCATGATTATGTGTTCGATATGTAGTTAACACTGTTTCAAACATATCTGGTGAATAATGTTTCGCAAACGTCGCCTTTAATGGCGGCCCAAAATACGATTGTATTTCTTCATCACTTACTTCATAAGGTAATGGGTGCACATTAAATGTATGTCTAAAACTTTGGTATATCAATGGATAGGTATCCGCTAATGTCCCATCAAAATCAAATAATATGGTTGGCTTCTCTTTTTTAAATGGATAATAATTTTTAAACATTCTATCAAATACACCAAAATAACCTAATAATCCAATGAATATAAATATAAGCGATACAATTTGGGCTATTCTTAATCCAAAGAACATTAATGAATCACTTCTTAATGACTCTACAAAAAAGCGTACTCCACCATACCATATTGCATAGGCATAACATAAGTCCCCCCTTTTTTTCCAAAGGTATTTTTTGAAAATAGTTATGATAAAAAAGAATCCAACTAAATTGCCCATAGCCTCAAATAAGAAGGTAGGTTGACGATAAAATCCATCAATAAACATATTATCTTTTATAAAAGCAGGATAATTATTATAGAAAGATTCATCCACAATATTTCCATAAGCTTCATGATTCATGAAATTCCCAAATCTACCAATTACTTGTGCCAGCATTAGGTTAGGTAAGACACAATCTCCTAATCGCAGTAAATTATATCCATGCTTTCTAAAATAATAATATGCGTAAGCAACACCGGCAATGATTCCACCATGTATCGCTAATCCACCTTCCCATATATACAATATACGTAAAGGTTCTCTAATGTATCGCTCCCACTCAAATAAGCAGTAGTATAATCTGGCTCCTACTATCGCTAATGGAAGCATTACTAGAAAATAATCTTCTAATATTGTTTTTTTATATCCTAGTTTGGTCGCATTATTTAATGAGATAAAATAAGCTAGATAAGCTGCTGTTAAAATAAATACAGCATACCACTGAATACTAAGTGATAATCCAAATAAATTAATTTCTAAAAACGTATTAAATGTTGGAAAAAAATCCATATAGTTCCCCCTTATGTTCGTTGTTGTTCTATAAATTCTAATACTTTATTTTCAAATTCCTTCGCGCTGTCGAATCCATTCTCTCTTAGTATAATATTAGACACAGCCGCTTCAATTACAATCCCCATGCTTCTTCCTTCTCGAATAGGTAAGTTTATCATCGGTATTTCTATATCTAAAATAGTTTCATATTTAGTTGCTTCAATCCCTACACGGTCATACGTGTTTTCATGATTCCATGCAGATAATGAGATCACTACATCTAACTTACTTTTCTTTAGAATCGAGTTTACTCCATACATTCTTGCAACATCAATAATTCCAACTCCTCTAATCTCCAACATTCCTTCTAAAATATCCGGAGCTTTTCCATATACTGTATTGTGTACAGAATATACATCCACTCTATCATCGGCTACGAGTTGGTGACCTCTACGCATTAATTCTAGCGCAACCTCACTCTTCCCAATACCGCTTTCTCCTTCAATCAGAACTCCTTTTCCATACATACTCAATAGTACTCCATGGAAACAGTCATTTAAAGCCAAATGCTCATCTAAGAAACTAATCAAATTCACTATTAATTGGCTCGTATGTTGATGTGATTTGAACACTGGAAATTTTTTTTCTTTCGCTACAATCAATAATTCTTTCGGACATTCATGTTTTCTAGATATAATAATTGCTGGTGTTTCTTCATTAGTAATAAAATCAAAAGCATAATATTTATGCTCTTCTTGCATTGTTTTAATATATTCTATTTCTTTATCTCCTAATACGATAATTCTCTTTTGTTGAGAATAATCATAGTATCCTGCTAATTCTAATCCCGGACGATTCACATCTGGAATGGTAATTTCTCTTTCAAACGAAGTATCATCTCCGCATAAAACTTCGAAATTGAAATGACTTAGCATCTCTTTTACATATGTTTTATTTTGATTCATAAACTCCTCTTTCTAGTACCTTCTTCAAATATCTACCTGTATGCGATTCTTCACATTCACTGATCATTTCAGGAGTTCCGCAGGCAATAATAGTTCCGCCTTCATCTCCGCCTTCAGGACCTAAGTCAATAATGTAGTCTGCGCATTTTATCACATCTAAATTATGCTCAATCACGATAACACTATCTCCATTATCGACAATACGACAAAGTACTTTTAACAGTATAGCCACATCATGCGTGTGTAAACCTGTCGTTGGCTCATCTAGGATAAATACTGTTTTTCCTGTTGGTTTCTTTTGTAATTCACTCGCTAATTTTACTCGCTGCGCCTCACCTCCAGACAAGGTAGTTGCACTTTGTCCCAGTTTTATATATCCCAATCCCACATCATATAACGTTTGTACTTTATGCTTAATTTTATGAATTTTAGAGAAGAACGATATAGAGTCCTCAACGCTCATCTCTAACACATCGTATATTGTTTTCCCTTTGTACGTAACTTGTAATGTTTCTTCATTGTAACGTTTTCCATCACAGTTTTCACACGTTACATATACATCCGGTAAGAAGTGCATAGATATTTTAATAATCCCATCACCTTGACAAGCTTCACATCTTCCACCTCTTACATTAAATGAAAATCTTCCTTTTTCATATCCACGCATCTTCGCTTCTGGAGATTGCGCAAATAAATCTCGAATATCATCAAATACTCCAGTGTATGTTGCTGGATTACTTCTTGGGGTTCTACCGATTGGATCTTGTGATATATTAATTAATTTATCAATGTGTTTTAATCCCTTAATTTTATCATATGCACCTGGCTTCACTTTACTTCTACCAAGTTCTTTTTCAATTGCTTTACTAATAATCTCATTTACTAAACTACTTTTTCCACTTCCGCTTACACCCGTAACTGCACAAAATGTATGTAACGGAACTTTCACACTCACATTTTGTAAGTTGTTTTCTCTCGCATTTATTACTTCAATAAACTTTTTACTACCTTTTTTTCTAACACTCGGGATGTATATTTGTTTTTTACCTGATAAATATTGTCCTGTTAAACTACGTTCATCATTCATTACTTCTTCAACCGTCCCCATCGCCATTACTTCACCACCGTGAATTCCAGCTCCTGGTCCAATATCAATAACGTAATCACTTTGCATCATCGTATCTTCATCATGCTCAACAACAATTAGTGTATTACCTAAATCACGCATCTTCTTCAATGATTCAATTAGACGATCATTATCTCTTTGGTGTAACCCAATACTTGGTTCATCCAATACATACAATACACCACTTAAATGAGAACCGATTTGAGTAGCTAAACGAATTCGTTGTGCTTCTCCTCCACTCAATGATCCTGCTAATCTATTTAGCGTTAAATAATTCAACCCTACATCAAATAAGAATTGTAATCTGTTTTCTATTTCTACTAACACCATTCTTGAGATTTGTCTTTGTTGCTCATTCAACACTACATTTTGCACAAAAAACAATGCTTGTTTAATACTCATACTTGTCCATTCATCAATATTTTTTTCACCTACAAGTACACATAATGCTTGTTCATTTAGGCGTCGACCACTACAGGTAGGACATGTATCTTCACTCATAAAAGAAGCATACCACTCTCTTGAGAAAGAGCTTGTTGTTTCCATGAAACGACGTTCAATTAATGTAATAATACCTTCAATGAATTCTAAACGATGTGTTACACTTCCACTCTTAGAATACATAGTATAGTCAATAAGATCACGACTTCCATATAAAATAATATCCATTTCTTTCTTTGTCATTTTCTTGATTGGTTTATCTACATCAATCGCATAATAATCACAAAGAGATTTGAATTTCTGCCATTCTAAATTATCTTTTTTTAATATGTTTTTATAGTAAATTATTGCCCCTTGTATGATAGATAAACTCTTATCTGGGATAAGTAAATCTACATCCACCTTCTGTGTCACTCCTAACCCTTTACAAGTCGGACATGCTCCACAGGGTGCATTAAAAGAAAATAATTTCGGTTCTAACTTAGGTACACTGAATCCACAAAACTTACATGAGTAATTACTCGAAAATAACAACTCTTTTTCATCAGATACAACAATCGCAAGCCCTTCAGACAATTTTACTGCTGTTTCCAATGAATCATGGATGCGCGAGCGATCTTCCCCTTTAATTACTCTATCTACTACTACATCTATCGTATGTTTTTTATTTTTTTCTAATTCTTCAATATCCTCTAACATCACTATTTCATGATTTATTCTGGCTCTAATAAACCCATCTTTTTGAAGCTTTTCAATCAGTTCTTTATGCGTCCCTTTTTTATTATCAACAACAGGAGCTAATATTTGTAATCTTGTATTATCTTTTAATTCCATTACTTTATCGACCATTTGTTTCAATGTTTGAGAAGTAATAGGCTCATGATGTATCGGACAATAAGGCACTCCAATTCTTGCAAACAACAGTCTTAAATAATCATATATTTCAGTAGATGTCCCTACTGTACTTCGAGGATTATTACTCGTTGTCTTTTGGTCAATTGAGATAGCTGGACTTAATCCCTCTATACTATCAACATCTGGTTTTTCACTATTTCCTAAAAACTGTCTTGCATACGCACTTAAAGATTCAACATAACGACGTTGCCCTTCTGCATAAATAGTGTCAAAAGCTAGCGAAGTTTTTCCACTTCCGCTGACTCCTGTCATAATTACAATTTTATCTCTTGGTATATCAATACTTATATTTTTAAGATTATTCTCTCTTGCACCCTTAATGGATAATATATTTTTACTCATGTTTTTACCTCTAAGTTAGTATTCACGATTCTTGCTAAATAATTAGACTTCATTCTATTTTATCATTTTTTCATTTATAATACACTATTTTGCTCAAAAGTTAACAATATAAACCATATATTCATAATCTATGTACTTATGCACATAACTATATTATTATGTAATATACTAAAATTATTTCCTTTATGCTATAATAATACAACTGAGGTGCCAATATGAAATTTACAGAAATAAGTGCTACGACATACGATCAATTCGCAAGTCAACATGCGCATAATAACTTTTTAAATGGAACTGCTTCTTTGCAGTCTAAATCAGCAGACTGGGTTGTTAAGTTTGTTGCTTTATATGATAATAACGAAATCATTGCAGCAACAGGGCTAATCTTTGTTCCCACCCTTAGAAAATTTCATTATGCCTATGCACAAAGAGGGTTCTTAATAGACTACCATAATAAAGAGCTAGTAACTATATTTACTCAAAATTTAACTTCATACTTAAAGCAACAAAAGATTAGTTACTTAAAACTAGATCCTTATGTGATTTATCAAGTACGAGATATAGATGGAAACAGCATTGAAAATGCACCTAAAAATGATGATGCAATTCATAATTTAACATCTAACAACTATATTCATCAAGGATTCACAAGAGGTTATAATAATAAGCAATGTCGTTGGATGTCTACTCTCCACTTAAAAGACCAAACACAAGAAGAAGTATTCAATCGGTTTAACCCAAGTGTGAAAAGAGAGATTAATACAGCTCATAAAATAAACGTACAAATACGAAGATTAGCCTATGAGGAACTGCATATTATTAAAGAAATAGTAGATGCTACTGGTGAAAGACAACACTTTGATGAATATCCATTATCTTATTTTGAAAGACAATATACGATTCATAAAGAATGCGCTGACGTATATTTAGCGTACATCAATTTAGACGACTATATACAATCTATTCATCAAGACTTAAGTAAGCAAGAAGAAATATTAATGCTTGCGAAAGAAAGATTAGTAGCTACACCAAACTCTAAAAAGATGATGAATCGCGTAAAAGAATCCGAACAAGCAATTATTAAATTGTCAGAAAATAAAGAAGAAGCATCAATCCTTACACAAAAGCATGGAAATGAACTAAGATTAGCAGCCTCATTATTCGTTTCTTACGGAGATGAAGTAGTGTATTTAACAAGTGGTTCATTTGATGAATTCAAAAAGTTCAAAGGTCCTTACGCACTCCAATGGTATGTGATTCAAAAAGCAATTGAAGAAGGATATAAGACATATAACTTCTATGGAATTAGTGGTTACTTTAATTCCGACGAAGCAGGCTATGGTGTTTTCTCATTCAAACGTGGATTCAAAGCCGACGTCGTTGAATTGATTGGTGAATTTATCTTACCCATCAACCAAATGTCGTACCAATTTTTAAATAAATTAAATAAAATATAAAAACACTCGTATCCAATGATACGAGTGTTTTTTCTATTTTGCGATCTCTACTCTAACTTTTTTCTTCTTAATTGTTTTATCTTTCATTTGGTCAACGATATATTTCGCTTTTCCATTGAAAATTTCAATATAACTAATTTTATTTAAAACTTCAACTACTCCAATATCATCTTGGTTAACACCATCAATTGATCCAAACGCTCCAATAATATCAAGGGTACGAATCCCTTTTTCTTTACCGGCATTTAAATAGATTTTTTCAACAGCTTCGCTGAATTGTTTTCCAATATTTTTCTTTTCGACTCTCGTGTTCAAATCACTTGTTTTCTCTTCAACAAATTTTTCCCATGTATAGTCTTTTAATATTTGTAATTGTTTTCTATCTTTAATCAATACAATTGAATTTCCTTCTTCATTAATTCTTCCTGTTCTACCACTTCTGTGAACATAGTCAAACTTATTACTAGGTAACCCATAATGTATTACATGTGATACTTTATCAATATCTATCCCTCTAGCAGCAACATCACTTGCAACTAAAATACGTACTTGTCCTGTTTTAAACTTTTGTAAGTTTTCAAAACGTTTCTCTTGGAAGATATCTCCATGAATTTTAACATGTCTGAATCCTTGATCTTTCAATGTTAAACAAACATCATCTACTTCATCTTTTCTTTCACAGAAAATAATAACGCTTTGTGCATTACATCCATCTAATGTATCAATTAATGCTTCATCAGCATCATTTGTTTCTACAAACATATGTTTAATTTTAAGTTGTCCACTTAAATTTAAATATTCATATGGAGCAAAATACGTTTCAATTAAATCTTGAATTTTTTCTGGATATGTTGCACTAAATAATGCTTTATTAATATTCTGAGGTAAATAAGATAATATCTCTTTTACTTGTTCGTTAAATCCTAAATCTAACATATAATCTGCTTCATCTATTACCACATAATTTACATGGCTTAAATCAATGGTTCCACGATTAATATGATCTATTAATCTTCCAGGAGTTGCACTTACTACGTGACATTTTTGTTGTAAGGCATTTACTTGATAACTCATTTTTTCTTTTCCATAAATAGCCGTAGACTTAATTTTCTTGAATTTACCTATGTGTGAAAACTCTTCTTTCACCTGAACACTCAATTCTCTTGTACATGTTAATACTAACACTTGTACATTCAAATTTTCCCAATCTATCATTTCACATAAAGGTATTGCGTATGCTGCTGTTTTTCCACTTCCTGTATTTGATTGAACAACAATATTTTTGCGTTCTAAAAACAGTGGAATTACTTGTTCTTGGACTTCATTTAAAGTATGGTAACCCATAATTTGAAGTGCTTTTTCTATTTCTTTACTTAATTTTATCATAACTTCGATATTATAACATACTAATGTAAAATTGCATAACTATAAAAAACAAAAGAATCTATTCTCACTTTTTTTTTAAAAAAAGAGCCAAATGGCTCTTTATAGGTATTCATACATATTCGAGTAATCTTGGGCACTTTTATCCCAACACACATCAAATTTCATTGCTTGTTTAATTAATTTTTTAAAATCTACTTTGTTGTCATAATACACACATAAGGCACGATTTATCGCATCCATCATTTCATGTGAATCATAATTAGTAAAAGTGAACCCTGTTCCTTCTTTAGTAAATTCATTGTAAGGTAACACGCTATCTTTCAATCCACCTGTTTCTCTTACAATTGGAAGAGTTCCATAACGTAATGAAATCATTTGAGACAATCCACATGGTTCAAATTTACTTGGCATCAAGAAACAATCACAACTTGCATAAATTTGATGAGCCAACGCTTCATTATATCCACGGTAGAATCCGAATTTACCTGCATTTTTCGAGTTAATTGCATCAAAGGCAGCTTCCATTCCTTTATCTCCACTACCTAACAATACAATTTGCATATTTGCTTTTAACATGTGACCCATTTGGTCCAATACTAATTGCAATCCTTTTTGAGAAGTTAATCTAGTAACCATCCCAACTAACATTACATCTTTATCTTCCTCTAATCCAAAACGTTTTTGAAGAGCTAATTTATTTTCAACTTTTCCTTTGAATACACTAACTTTATTAAAGTTTTTGGTAATCTCTGGGTCTTTCGCTGGGTTCCACTCATCAATATCTATTCCATTTAAAATTCCACCTAATTCTGAATAACGCATTTGTAACACATGCTCTAAATGTTCACCATATTCAGTAGTTAAAATTTCTTGTGCATACGTAGGTGATACTGTTGAAATTCGATCAGCATACACAATACCTGATTTCATAAATGAAATCCCTGTATCGTAACGTACTGCTCCACAATCAAATAAATCTTCATTCAATCCTAAGCATGAATGCAACATTTCTTTACCAAAGTTTCCTTGGTAAGCTAAGTTATGAATTGTATATACATGTTTCATTGCTGCATAACGTGCATCGTGTCTATAGTTTTCTTTGCACATAGTAGCAATCATTCCTGTATGCCAATCATGACAATGCATTACATCCGGGAAATAATCTAATCTACTCAGCATTTCTAACACTGCTTTTTGAAAATACGCAAACCGTTCTCCATCATCATCATATCCATACAGTTCATCTCGTTCAAAATATGTTTGATTTTCTATGAAATAAAATATAACTCCATTCACGTCTTGTTGATAAATATTAACATTTATTTCTTCGTAACTAATCGTTACAGAATACGAACATACATACTCAAAATCTTGATGATTCTTTTCTGCCATTTTTTTATATAAAGGCAATACCACTTTTACATCGTGACCTTGCTTTAATAATGCTTTTGGTAATGAACCTATAACATCTGCCAATCCTCCACTTTTAATAAATGGTAAGCCTTCAGCAGCTACAAATAAAATTGATTTCATATAAGCCCCCTAGATTTTGTCGTGTCTTTTTACGTAAGCTGGTTGTTCTGGTGTCCCAATAACTTCCTTCACTTTATTAATTTCTACTTTTTTATCAACTACACTACTTTCAATATACGTATCTTCTCCGATTATACTACCTGGTAAAATTACACTATTTTTAATAACAGCACCTTTTTTGATTGTACAACCACGTCCAATTACACTGTTTTCTACTCTTCCTTCAATTTTACAACCGTTAGATACTAAACTTGCTGTCGCTGTTCCACCTTCAAAATAATGTGTGGGAGCACTATCGCTAGTTTTAGTATAAATAGGCCAATCTTTTTTAAATAATTTTTTGCGTTCAGCTGGATCTAATAAATCCATATTTGCTTTATAATAATTATTAAATGAGTTTATTGCTGTTAAATATCCTTTATACTGGAATCCACGAACATCTAAGAAACTACAAGCATCATTTAACATATCACGCATTTTATATAATGATGACGTTGTTGCTGCTTGATCTATTAATGCTAAGAATATTTCTTTACTCATTACATATGACTCTAATGAAATATTTCTAGTTTTATAATTTCCTCTATTTAAACTAATTTCTGAAACACCTTTTTGTTTATTCAACACTAAAGTATCACAATTAATAAATTCTTCTTTTGCTGTATCCACAGATTTATAAACCATTGTTATATCAGCTTTTGTTTCAATATGTTCTTCCACTACTTGATTATAATCAATGTTATAAATCATATAGTTTGATGCAACGATTACATATTTTTGTGTCATACTTTCAATCGCGCGGCGATTAAATTTAAAACTTGCAATATCATGTTTATAAATATTTGAAGAATTATCTTCGTTTCCGAATAAAATTGATAATTTCCCTCTTTTTGAATTAATATTATATTGTCTACCAATACCTACATGATCAATAATACTTCTTGGTCTCTTACTAACATATAGTTGAATTTCATCAACTCCTGAATTTGTTAGATTCGAAATAGGGAAGTCAATTACTCTATATCTACCTAAAAATGAGAACGCTCCAATTGAACGATAATTTTCTAATCCGTCTACGTGTACTCCGTTACCCGAAAATACAACTACTCCAAATGCATTGCACATTATTTGTTACCTCTCACTCTTTTAGAAACCAGTTCGATTTCTTCACTACTTGGATCCCCTACTACTGTGTATGGATCAACTTTAACATTTTCGGCAATAATACAACGATTCACTATTGCACCTTCTCCAATTTCTGCCCCTGGTAAGATAACAGCGTCATTAATTTGCGCTCCTTTACCAATTTCAACATCATGAAATAATACGGAACGTTTAACGTTCCCTTCAATCGAACAACCTTGGTTAATGTAAGAATGTTCAACAACACCTTCTTCACTAATATATTGAGGTAAATTTACTCCTTCTTCAGTATAAATTTTCCAAGCCGGATCATTTAGATCTAGTTCTTCATTTTTATCTAGTAAGTCCATATTTGCTTCCCAAAGAGAATCAATAGTTCCTACATCCTTCCAATACCCATTAAATTCGTAAGCATATAAACGTTTGTGTTCAGCTAATAATCCTGGAATAATATCTTTTCCAAAGTCATGACTTGACTCGGGATTTTTATCATCTTCAATTAATTTTTTACGTAATAATTTCCAATCAAATATGTATATCCCCATACTTGCTAAATTGCTTTTTGGATGTTCTGGTTTTTCCTCGAACTCGATAATTTTGTTATCTTCATCCGTATTCATAATTCCAAAACGACTCGCTTCTTTCATTGTTACAGGTAATACTGCAATTGTTGCATCTGCACCTTTTTCTTTATGACAAGCAAGCATTTTCGAATAATCCATTTTATAAATGTGGTCCCCTGATAAAACTAGTACATATTCAGGGTCGTATTGATCAATAAAATCAATGTTTTGTGTAATTGCATCTGCTGTTCCACGGTATACATCTAAATCTGAATCTTCTTTTTCACTTGGTGGCAATACATATACACCACTATCAAATGTGTCTAATCCCCAGCGATGACCCGCACTTGCATATGCATTTAATAATACTGGTTCATATTGTGTAAGTACCCCTACTACATCAATTCCTGAATTCGCACAGTTACTTAGTGGAAAATCTATAATTCTATACTTTCCTCCAAAATAAACAGCAGGTTTCGCAACTTTACTCGTTAATTCATAAAGTCTTGAACCTCTTCCTCCAGCTAAAATCATGGCAAGCATGTTGTTTTGTCTCATTTTATGTTCTCTCCCATTTCCTGTTTTCTTGCAAATATTATAACACGTTTTATATTGTTTTTACAACGAAATTGTAATCGCTTACAAACATAATTACATGTATATATATTTATATGCCCTATCTCCTTATAATATGTCTAAAAAAAGACAATCAAAAGAAATGCATCTTTTAATTGCCTTATGTATTAAATATATTTTTGAGCTGCTGTGATTATCGCAACTTTGTAAACTTCTTCTGCTGTACATCCACGACTTAAGTCATTAATCGGCGCATTAAGCCCTTGTAAAATAGGTCCTACCGCTTCAAATCCACCTAAACGTTGTGCAATTTTGTAACCAATGTTCCCAGCTTCAATGTTTGGGAAAATAAATGTATTACAATTTCCAGCAACATCTGAATCTGGCGCTTTAGTTTGCGCAACAACCGGAGATACTGCACAATCAAATTGGAATTCTCCATCTACTGGATAATCTAAATCCATTGCTTTTAAACGTTGTGTAGCATTTGCCATTTTATCCACTGCTTCACCTTTTCCAGATCCTCTAGTTGAATAACTTAATAAACCTACAATTGGTTCTACTCCAAATACTTTTGCCGTTTTCGCTGTTTCCAATGCGATTTCAACAATTGCATCTTCATCAGGTGAAATATTAATAGCACAATCAGCCATTACTAATTTTTCATTATTTCTAACTAATATAAAAGCACTAGAAACAATTTTTGATTCCGGTTTTGTTTTAACTAATTGTAATGCTGGTCTTACAGTATCAGCAGTAGAGTATGTAGCTCCACCAACTAATCCATCAGCCAATCCCATAGCAACTAGCATAGTTCCAAAGTAGTTTCCTTGTTTCAATGCTTTTGCACATGTGTCACGGTCCATTTTACCTTTACGTAATTCAACCATTTTACTAATCATAGCTTCTATTCCATCATAGTTTTCTGGATCAATTACCGTCACATCGTCAATGTATGCTCCACATTTTTTTGACATTTCATTTACTTCTTCAACATTTCCCAAAAGAATTGGAGATACCATTCCTTCAGCATGTAATTTTGCTGCCGCAATTAAAATTCTAGGTTCGATTCCTTCTGGAAATACGATTTTTGTGTGTTTACCTTCTAACACATTAAACATTGGTGTTAACATATATATACCCTCACTTTACTTATACATATATTATACTCTTTTTTTATTTTAATGAAATACAAACCCTTTAACTTTCTATCTTTTCTTTCTTTTTTTAACCATTAATAAAAAAAGATGCCAAACTATGACACCTTAATAATTCTTTTCAGTATATTAATACAACTAAATCCTATAATTATGTTTAAACTAATCATTACACAAGCTTTAATCATCCTTATAAACAGTGAAAATATGAACGGAATTTGATACATGACATCCAACCATATCGGGGTTAAGATCATATTGATAATCAATTCCGCAAAAATAGTAATCAATATCCACTTTGCTAGTACATCACTATTCTTTTCTCCCATTTTATTTTCTACTCTTTTTAATATCATCAACATCAACGTGCAAGCACCTATTATATATAAGATGATACTAATCTTTATTGAGTTTGTTAGTAAAAAATCAGTGCCACTAATCACTACTTCTTGTAATGGAATTAAATACACGATAGCTATAGATGCAAATAAAACCAGCATAACAGTGACGCTTTTTCTTACTTTATCTGTACTAAGGTTTTTACTTTTTTGAATAAACAATGCCGGTAATCCTGCGGCAATAATATGGTTCAATGTAAATCCTAAGAAAGGATATTGTGTCGGAGTAATCATCAATCCAATCATATCCATTGATAATCCTACCAACATCGCCCAACTAGGAGACATAAAAAATCCACACATCAGTAATGGTATATACGTAAATCCCACTTTGACACTAGGTACTCCAAAAAAAGGAATCGTCAAGGAAAGGGCATTTAACACGATACTTATCACGACAAACATTGAGGCATATACAAGCGAGCGAATATCCTTCTTTAATGGATACACCTTAAATATATAAATATACAAAGCTACAATCATCACAAGACATATTACTTGTGATACCAATACATTAAAATTTCCCATTTTAACTATTGCTACTCATCACTATGAGTAAAAGAATTTCCTGTTTCTAACGTGCGTACACTCCACAGGCGTAAATTCCGCATTCTAATGCGTACATTCTAATACATAAAAAGAGTAGCTCTCCTTTTTCTACTGCGAGATGCAATGAAATTATAGTACCACCAATATATTAAAAAAACAAGGTTGTCACCCTTGTTTATCGATTAAATATTGTCTTGCTAATGAGATGAAGTATAAAGATCCACAAATGATTGTAACCCCTCCTTTAGCACTCATGATATCAATGGTTTTTTGCATGCTTTTACATGTTGAAATACCTTCAACATGAGCAAAGTCTTCTACTTTTGCCGCCCGATAAAAGTCAAATTCACACACACATATATCCGAACTGATTGTAGATAGTTTTTGAATCATACTTGAATACGGCTTATCCTTTAATGCGGAAAAGACAATATGGACATTGTCAAAGTGTTGACACGAAGCAACTAGCGCTTCAATACCTTCGTTATTATGAGCTCCATCTAATATGATAAATGGATTTTCATTAATTACTTCGAAACGACCTTTCCACAATGCTTTTTCAATACCTTCGTAAAGCATATGATCACTTACTTGTAGTTGGTGTGTCTCTCTCAAATAATTTATTATTTCAATTGCTAAACTTATATTCTTGGCTTGATAAATTGCCAATGTTTTTTGCTTAATCCCTGTTAATTGTTTATAGTCAAATTGCAGATACGGATCTAACTTAATATGCGTCACAGGTTCACATATAATCAGTTCACTTTTCTTTTTGGAACAAGTATCTTCAAATACAGCTAAGCACTCTTGTTTCGTTTCACTCGTGATTAACGCAACATTACATTTCACAATTCCAGCCTTAGCACTCGCAATTGCTTCATAGGTACTTCCTAAATATTCCATGTGATCTTTTCCAATATTTGTGATAGCACTAACTAAGGGAGTGATAATGTTAGTTGCATCTTTTTCTCCACCTAATCCTACTTCAAAGATGGCATAATCAACTTTCTTATCAATAAAATACATAGTCGCAATAAACATATCTATTTCAAACATGCTAAGTCCATATTCCATCCACTGATCATAATGTTGGTTTGCGCATGTTACGATAAATTTATCTTCGATAAACGCTTCATTTACTCGGATTCGATCATGATGTGTTTCTAAATACGGAGAAGTAAACATCCCTACTTTATAATTCGCTGTTTGTAATACTTGAGACAATGTATTTGTGGTACTTCCTTTACCGTTTGTTCCACCGATATGAATGCATTTCAATTGATCTTGAGGATTCTTCATTCGTTTCATAAATTCATTGAATGAGCGAAGTTCTATCGTATTCGTTTTTCTCGTTTCTATTCGTGAAATAACCTCACTGCTATGTTTAAATATCATCTTGTATCCTCCATAGGATTGGCTGCATTCCATGAATCTCTAAAAACTCATTCGTTAAAGAAAATGGTTTGCTTCCAAAAAATCCTCGATAACTACTCAGTGGAGAAGGATGTACACTTTTTAGACATAAGTGTTTTTCTTCGTTGATCATCTTTGCTTTTAATTGAGCCGGTTTTCCCCACAAGATAAATACGATTGGTGTTTCACTCTCATTCAACACTTCCATCACTCTATCTGTGAATTTTTCCCATCCCTTATTTTTATGAATATTTGCTTGGCTATCTTCTACGCTAAGTACACTGTTCAACAATAGAACTCCTTGTTTAGCCCAACAAGTTAAGTCTCCATGATTACATTGTGAAACACCTAGATCATTCTCTAACTCTTTATAAATGTTTCTTAGTGAAGGAGGAATTCTTAGACCCTTAGATACGGAAAAAGACAAACCCATGGCTTGTCCTTTTTGATGATAAGGGTCTTGTCCTAAAATCACTACTTTTACCTTATCTAAAGGGCATGCTTCAAAACATGAAAAAAGATTTTCTTTTCTAGGGTATACAATTCCCTCAACATATCTTTGATCAATAAAATTCATTAATTCATTAAAGTATGGCTTTTGTTGTTCTTCCGATAGTAACGTTTTAAAATTCATCAGGCACCTCTATTGTTTACTCTTATATAATACTACAATTCCAATAACTGCTAATACGATTTTCCCATTATAAATTTGTTTATTATCATCATGATACAAAACATCGAATTCTTTATCCACATCTATTTCTAGTACTAATTTAGTAGGATTAATAATTACCATTATGTGTTCTGTACTCGTTTCAATTTTATATTTAATTGCTATTTCATAAATTGATTCATAACTTATATTGTGATGAAGATCTTGAACATTGTTTTTTCTAAATCCATCAAATTTCTTACGCAACTTAATTATTGTCTTTACGTAGTCATAGATATCTTTATTTTCTTTTAAGCGGTTCCAATTGATATGATTGACTTCATCTCTTGTATTGTAGGTATTGTGTAATCCACCTTTCGTACGAGCGAATTCTTGTCCCCCATGAATGAATGGAATCCCTTGAGATAGTAGTACCGTTCCTAATAATAATTTATGATATTTTTTCTTTTCTTCTGTTGGTACATCCATTATACTATCGATACGATCCCAACTTGTTTGATTATCATGACATTCTACATAGTTTACTGCTTTATTTGGATTATCAAATAGGTTATAGTCCCCTATCGTTTGAGTAGATGCACCCAATACATTCATTGCCTTAAATATCTTTGTGGTATCTCCTAATAGGTATCCGAATTCAACATGATTCGACTCCATCGTTCCACCTTTTAAGATATCTCTAAAACGGTCTGAAAAATGTGCGACATTTGGCATGTGAGCTTGATTTCTAATCGTTGCTCTTTGATCTTGGTCTAAGAAACTTGGCATATCCCAACCTTCTCCATACATCATAAAGTCAGGTTTAAGCTGTTGTGTAGCTGTTGCTATCTCATTCATTGTTTGAATATCAATAATACCCATTAAATCAAAGCGTAATCCATCAATATCAAATTCATTTAGTAAGTACAGACAACTATCATTTATTAATTTCGAACACATGCTTGCTTGGGTATCTACATCATTACCACAAGCACTTGAATTAGAATATCCTCTATCCTTATCGTATTGATAGTAATAATACGGAACACAACGTTGTAATGGAGAGTCATCTAAATCATACATATGATTAAATACAACATCAATATTAACTCTCAATCCTTGTTCATGTGCTTTTGAGATGAAACGTTTAACATCTTTTGATACTTGTTGTGGATTGTGTACATCGCTTGAATAACTATTTTCTAAACTCATCCATGAAATAGGGTCATATCCCCAGTTATAATATTTAGAAACATCTAAATCATCAACACTACCAAAGTCTGTAATCGGTAGTAATTGAATATGAGTAGCACCCAATTCTTTGACATACTCAATTAATTTATCTTCAAGCAATGAATTGAACGTACCAAGTGTTGCATAATCACGTACACTCGCTTCATATATAATCGCATCACAATAATGCTCTTGTCTTGTTAGTGAACGTGCATTGAGCATTGCTTGTGATTGATATACAACACTTTTCTTCGAATTTGCACTACATGCTTTTTCATATGGGTCTTGCGTTTCGTATACTTGTCCATTTACTTCTACATAGTACAGATATTCTTCTTGTAACATATCTTCAAAAAGCGTATATGAATATACTCCTTTTGCATCTCTATTCATTTTGTACATAATGTCATTTGTTTGTAGCCACACCTTGTAACTTGTAGGCGCCCACACTTTATATGTAGTTTCCTTTTTCGTATACACACTTCCTAAATCATTCGCATCATAGTAAAATAGTTCATCGAATAATGGTTGCTTTACTATTTCTGCAAATATCAAAGGAGTCTTGCGTGCATGTTCATGAAATACATGGTATTGACTACCAAAATTAATGGCACCTTCAAAACTACATGTATACACGTAGTAAGTGTCAATTAATTTTGATTCTATTATTGTTAAAGAAATTTGATTATGATTCTCATCTTCAATATAAAAGGATTTACTAATTCCTCCATATGAAATAATTGAAAAATAGATATTAATTTCATTAAAATTATCTAAATAAGCTGTATATATGTGTTCCATTCTCATTTTTTATCACCTTTTATATTATACACAATATTTTACATTTAGGAACTATAAGAACATTGTTTTCACATATTTCAACCAATTTAAGCATTAAAAAAAATGTAAATTAGTTAAGTTCATGTGTATTTAACAATATTTACATTTTGAGTTTCAGTTCTGTTATTCAGATGTTATAAAAAAATTCCCAACTGTAAATCCAATTCCAAGAAAATAGTCTCTACATAGAGTCTAAAAAAGATTGGTAGAAGAACAAATATGTTCTTCGCCTAAAATATAAAACCGTTAAATTTTCTTTGTTGATCCATTCCTATTTTTTTGCGCTGTTTTGAAACAACAGGGATACTACAACGAATGCAATTACTGGCACAATCGTGATAAATCTACACATTTTGCTCAACACCGCATATTCTTCACTTATCATGTCTACTGCAAAAACCGCCACCGTAATAGACGCTTAACGATTAAAGGATATTCATAAGATATCTAAAATAATTAGTATCTTTTCTTTGTTTTTCATATTATCCCCCTATGCTTTTATAATTTTTTACATCACTTATTTCACTTTATTTACATATTTTATCTTAATCGAATTACAAAGTTTCAAATGTAAATCATCTATATACGATTGTTCATGAACTGCTAAACTTTTAATAAAATATTGCAAGATATAATTGTATATACTGATCAGAAAGATATTATGCATTGTTGGTGCTATCTCTTATAAAAAGTAATGACTGCTTCTGTATGTTCATGTATATGATCTATTAATGTATCTCTTAGCTTTATACAAGATTCTATATGCAATATAGTTTAAGAAGTCGTATTCATCGTTGCCGATATCGTCATATGTCCCTCAACTAGATTCCATAATACTATAATTTCCTCACGATTTGTCTTCTTCATTAAAGAAATGAAATCAACTTTCAATTGTGATTTTAAAACAACGTATGTTTCATCACCTTGTCGAGCTTCTAGTAATCTCGCATGAGTTAAAGCTTGTACAGCTTCACGAATCGTATTCCTACTTACAATATATTGACTCAAAAGTTCAGGTTCGGCAGGTATTTTATTCTCAAGCTTATATACTTCATTTTGTATATTCATTCCAATTTCATCAACCACTTGTTTATTAAGTTCATATTTTATTGTTTTTACATAGAATACACCCAATCATCCAACTTTTGAAATAATACTTTAAATGTTTATCTATCTCAACTATGATAGATATTAATCCATATAATTCTTATGTAATTAAAAAAGTACCCAATTAATTACTTAACTGGATACCCTTTGATTTATTTATTTTTATATTAGATTACTAGCGTAATACTCTTCTTTAATTTGGCTATAGAAAATTGCATACGATACCTGTGAGTATGGTCCAACCCAAATAATTGCAAATCCGAAAGTGCTAACTACTAAAAGAAACCATAAAATGAAACTAAATTCAAATAATAATAATTTCATTTTATTACCACTCATTATTTTACAAGATAGTTTTAATAGACTTAATATATCTAAATGTTTATTCTCACGATATATATAAGGAACAATTGAAAAGTTAAAAATCATTATAACCCCGGGTATAATAAACAGCGTTATTCCGAATAATGTGATAATTTCTATTAGCATCATAATTACAAATATTTTAATAATATCTTTATAATGAACAAATATTTTCTTCACATTAGTATCCTCATTATTCGCGAAATCCAATACTTAATCCATGGTTCCATAGTATAAAGGAGACAGCACAAACAAAATACCTATCATAGTAATGATAGCCCTCTTTGTTATTATTGTATCTACATCAAACGGATACTCCACTAACATACCTAATACAATATCTAAAAAAAACCACAATCCTAGCCCCTTCCAAACTACTCCTAAATTTCCTTTAATCTTAACTTTTGCCAACGCTCTAATTTCAAAATTACTCATTGTAATTTCTCCTTTTCTTTTTAACTGTCTTTGAATATTCACTTAAAAATATTTTATCGTTTGACCAATTATCCTAAGACTAGCATTGTAAAAGATACATATATTTTAACTCGCAATCATGCGAGTTATATATCCCTAATATATTATCTAATGATTGATATATGCCATCTAATGATGAGTACTGCACCTCTAATATAATATGTATAATAAACGTACCTATTTTTATCAAATTCAGCCTTTTTTTTAAACTTATTTTGATGGATTCAAAAAAAAGGAATCCAATTAATTACTTAACTAGACGCCCTTTCATTTTATTTTTTTTATAATACATTACTAGCATAATACTCTTCTTTAATTTGATTATAGAAAATAGCTAGTGATACATCCATGTATGGACCGATCCAAATAATTGCTAATCCAAAACTGAAAATTACTAATAGCAACCATAAAATAAAGCTTAATTCAAATAGAAATGCTGACATTTTATGCCCTTTCATCATTTTCCAAGATAGACTTAATAACTTAAAGATGTCTAAATCTCTATTTTCACGATACATATATGGAATAATAGAGAATGTTGTAACTGCCATAATGCCTGGTACAATAAATAGTAGTAGTCCAAGATTTGCAATTATTTGAGTCATTACAACAATAACAAATATTTTCACAATATCTTTATAATGAACAAATAATTGTTTGGTGCTTGATACTCCATTATTCGAAAAATCTACTAAATAATCCGTTGTTCCATACTGCAATGGTGAGATTACAAACATAAATAGTATCGCTGTAAACATAGACGATCTAGATAATATTGAATCTATATCTACTGAATTTCCTGCCAACATATTAAACCCAAACTGGATGAAGAATAAAATTCCTACACCTTTCCAAATAACTCCTATATTCCCCTTAATCTTAACCTTAGCTAATGCTTTAATTTCTGAATTACTCATTTTATTTCCCCTTATCTTTTCCACTTCACATATTTATTCACGGACAAGAAACTTCCTACCATTCCTACTAACGCTCCTAATCCTAGTAACGTTAACGATGCATATAATACAAACGGTGTTGGACTTTGCATTTCTAATAGTGATGAAAAGAAATTTCCTCCTAATACATTATACAGATACTGATATCCAAATACTAATATAAGAATTGGTGCAATAGATCCTATAAGACCAATCATCATTCCTTCCATCATGAATGGCATTTTAATAAAGGTATTATCAGCTCCTACATGACGCATAATTGCAATTTCATCACTTCTTGAATGAATTGTAATTTTGATTGTATTAGATATTAAGAATATGGCTAAGAAACACAATATCACGACAAATAATCCTCCACCTAAACGAATCGTTTCAAAGGCTTCCATTAAATAGTTGGCACTGGTTCCACCATAATCTGAATTGTATACTCCTTCAATTTCTAGAACTTCAGCATTTACTGCTTCTAAATGTTCTCCTGAAGTGATATCTACATAGAATGCATTAAGCAAAGGGTTTTCTTCTCTTAATAGTTCATATTCACTTCCTGCTTGTTCATCAGCAACTAACAAATCGAACTGTTCTTCTTTGTTAGAATACTCAACTACAGTGACATTTTCAATTGATTTAATAGACTCCTCTATTGCATCATATTCTTCTTCTGAGACAATATTGTCAATTTGTACAAATATTTGCACACTTTTTTCTATCTTATCACTAACCGAACTAAGATTCACTGCTATTACTAGGAATAACATCACCAATAACAATGTAACACTTACTGCGGTAGCACTTGAAAATGACATCGCCAAATTTCGGTAAATACTCTTACAAGCATTGTTGAAATGATAAGGTATTAATTTAAAAAACTTAATCATGCTTAATATATCCACCTTTCATAATGTCTGCAACAACAAATCCTTGATCTAAGGCAATTGTTCTTTTTTTATGTAAATCAACTAATGCTTTATCATGAGTTACCATAAGAATGGTAGTCCCCTCTTCTTTATTAATCGCTTCTAGTAGATCAATTACTTCTTTACTCATAGCTGGGTCTAAATTCCCAGTAGGCTCATCTGCAATCAAAACCTTCGGTTTATTTACAATAGCTCTACCGATTGTAGCACGTTGTTGTTGTCCGCCACTTAATTCTCTAGGAAACGCCTTCGCTTTTTCATCTAATTGAACTAATGTCAATACTTCACGTACTCTTTTTCTAACTTCAATTCTATCTGTACCTAATACTTCTAACGCGAATGCTATATTTTCAAATATAGTAAGATTGGGTAACAGTCTAAAATCTTGAAACACAACTCCAATATTTCTACGGTAGTAAGGTACTTTTGAATGTTTTAATTTTCCCACGTTGATATCTGCAACTAAGACAGTTCCAGTATCTGGTATTTCTTCTCCATCTAATAATTTTATAAAAGTAGATTTCCCACTTCCTGTTGGTCCTATAATATATACGAATTCTCCTTCTTCAATATCTATATTTACATTTTTAAGAGCATGAACTCCGTTGGTATATATTTTTGAAACGTTTTCTAAATGTATCATTTTTAATCACTCCTATGTAATTCATTATAACATAATAAGATAAAGGTTCTATTGAATTTATTGGAAATTATCTAATATTAACTTATGATTACCTTTTCCACACTGATGCCTTTCCTCAATGAACATTGCACTTAGACTCTACCTGTAACTGGAAATGATGCATTATATATCAAAATAGAAAGTACACTTCACCATTAAAAGTGTGCTTTCTATTTTATTCATTAATCACAGGGTTCTTGCTAAAGGTACATGTAATTGCATATACTTTTTCATACCCGTGTTCTGCATACGTTTTTGGTTCGTAAAACCCTATTTCAGGTGCAAGAGAATCAATTGCATTTTGTGCCGTGTGTACTTGTACCACTAAAGGTACTTCGACTTCATACCCTATCTTATATTCCTCGCTTAAATAAGCTGTAGTTACATTCAATCCATCAGACTCTGCGTTTTGATTATATTCATAGTCAGTTGATCCCACGCCTTCTATACTGATTGTCGCTCCTATTCCAATGTCGCTGAACTTCAATCCGATTCGACCTTCATTTTTAGTATATCCATTACCACCACTATTCAGCAATATCCATTCATCACCTACTAGTTCATACGTGTTAAAAGTCATCGATTGGATCGAGTAATCGACTATAAAATCCATAATATACGGAAATTCTTCGGCACCCACAAATTCTAAAAGTTCTCTTTCCTCTGATGAAAGTTCTGCTTTTTGAATATACATAGAGTCATTATCAGTGTTTGTAGATCGACAAGCACTTAATGTGAAAGTCAGCACTACGCATACTAGTATCATTATTTTTCTTTTCATAGAGTCCTCTTCTTATCTTATTTCAATATCATACCATTTTTTATTGCGTTTCGCATACCATTGAGTGACTTTTTCATTATTATAGCTTCACTCAACTTCAAATATAAGCCTCATGCTCAAACAAATAAAGCTCATTCCACTTCCGATCGCTTCTTATTCAAATAAATAGAAATTTCCTTGACTCTATCGACTATCGATAGTAATATGTATTTAAGAAAGGTATCGAGTGTCGATATAGGTGTGAGATGGCAAGAGAACAGTTACAAAACTTAAGTGAACCCATGTACTACGTGTTATTGTCACTTCAAGAAGAAAACTTTGGATACCAAATAATGGAAGATGTCAAAAACAAAACTAATGGTAGAGTCACTATCGGTGCCGGTACACTCTATGCATTACTGGCAAGATTCGAAACAAATGGATATATCATTCAAACGAAAGAAGTAGAGCGTAGAAAGATGTATAAAATAGCTACGCTTGGAGAAGAAGCATTATATAAAGAATTTCAACGAATTAAAAATTTGTATAACGATGGGAAACAACTTGAAAAAAATAAGGAGAACCAGCATGAAAAAAACAATTGATACTATATCTTACTTACCCTGTGCTTATAAAAAAATTACTAAATTATTTGAAAAAAAAGCGAGTGAGGGTTATGTACTAAAATCATGGGACATTAAAGGAGATGTACAATATTATTCTACATCACCAAGAAACATACAATACTGCGTTGATTTCATTGAAAATTACAGTGCTGAATATATTGAAACCTGTGCTTTTTATGGATGGGAATTTGTATATTCAAATAGTGAATTCATGATATTTTCACATGAAGGAACTAAGATTCAACCACTTCAAAATGATGAAGAAACGGAAAACTACATGATAAGAAGAGGATTGTTGAAAAACATGAAGAAGCGTATCTCCAAACAAATAATGTTTTATGCCATACTTCCTTTGGTATATGTGTTTGCTCCTTATGGACTTAGAATGGATTTTGCAACACAATCCTTCTTTCCAGAACTAATAATTCCGGTTACATTTTTATGCGTTGTAAGTTATTACTGCATGCTATGGTTATTACTAAACAGGATGCAACGTCAATCAAACTTTAATATCAATACCGGTATTTTATCTAAAAAGTTTATCTTACTACCCGCAGATCTTATCTTTGCAGGAGGATTCTTAATTGATACTCTGTTAACATCATCAAATGTTGTTGGATCTATCCTGGGGTTCGCTCTTATCACCCTATTCATTTTCCCATTTGTTTATCTATATAAAAGTGTCTCTAACTTTTAATACTTCATCCCTTTCACTCAATTGAGGACTAATATACCACTATAAATACCAAATTATAATTATCCACATACTATATTAACTATCCTTCTTTAAGATATAAAAACACTGCAAGAATTATATTTCTTGCAGTGTTTTTATGTTTCCTTTAGTCTTTTAAGTAATCTTCTAAATTTATTTTATGATTGTATTTTATAGAAGCCTTTTTGTCTTTCTCTATTATCGAATTCACTAGATCAATATCATTTATCGCTGCAATTGCAACAGCATAATGAATAACATCCACTAATTCATTAGCCAAGTTTTCATCTGTTTCATTTGATCCCGCTTTTCTACCTGCACGAATATTTAACACCTCTGCTACTTCTCCTACTTCTTCAATTAACTTCATGAATAAGCTCTGTTCATTTGCCTGCCCATAATATTCTTTTAAATAACTCTCTAATTTTGATAACGGTAATTCTTTCATTGTTAAACTCCTTTAGTTTTAATGTATTATATCTAACTACTAGTTTTTTTGAAACATTTCATTCCTATGATATCTCCAATTAGAAATGAATTACATATCAATGATAAATGTGTCATAAAAAATAGTCTTTCATCGTTAATAAATAAAGAACTGAGCAACATTATTCCTAAGACAATGTTATATATGATAGTGATTTTAACAGTGATTTTAAAATCTCCTTTTTTATATTTAGAAAATATAGTTTTAAATCCCTCTTTCATGTAACTAACTAAAGTCAAGTTCATGGTTTTTGCTCGTGCATTTAACGCAATTAATATGATACAAACTGATACTACAATGTTGAGTATATCTGTAAAAAATTCAGTAAGTATATATAGTGCAAATGTCGGAAAAACGAATTCTACTCCATAGGGTATAACTAAATAACCAATTGTTAGAAATATAACAACTAAAGTTAAGATTACTATATTTGTTTTTCTGCGATTGAATGTAATTTCGTTCATATAGGTAGCTCCTTATCATTATATATTCATTATTGACTACATAAATGCATTTGTCAATTTATTGTTGAACAAAACAATAACCCGTTATTGTCCATTAAATTCCATTACTTTACTTTCTCTTATTTATAGTAATATCTATATAAAGAAAAAAGACCCGCAAATAAATGCGAGTCTTTTTCAAAAGGTTTTATATACCTTATCTATTTTTCATATGTGGGAAAAGTAATACTTCACGTATTGTTGTACTACCAGTCAACAACATTACGAATCTATCAATACCAATTCCAATACCACCTGTTGGAGGTAATCCATATTCTAATGCTTCTACATAATCTGTATCCATTTCATTTGCTTCATCATTTCCTAATTCTTTTTGTTTCATTTGAGCTTGGAAACGTTCTTTTTGATCAATTGGATCATTCAACTCAGAGAATGCATTTGCGTATTCATTTCCATCAATGAATAATTCAAAACGATCCGCAAATCTTTCGTTGTCCACATTCTTTTTAGCCAATGGAGAAATTTCAACTGGATGTCCATATACATAGGTAGGTTGAATCATTTTATCTTCACAGAATTCTTCAAAGAATAAATTAATAATGTGTCCTACACTATTTTCATGTGGAGCTACCTCAATTCCTTTAGATTCAGCAACTGCTTTCGCTTCTTCATAAGTCATTTCAGTCCAAAAGTCTACTCCTGCATATTCCTTCACTGCATCTACCATGTGTACTCTATTAAATGGAGCTTTTAATGAAATTGTTTTATCATTCCATTCAATATCAGTTGTTCCACATACTTGTGTTGATACTGTTTCCATTAATCCTTCACATAGGTCCATCATTCCATACATATCTGAATATGCTAAGTATGCTTCTACTGTTGTAAATTCAGGATTATGAGTTTTATCCATTCCTTCATTACGGAATAAACGTCCAATTTCATAAACACCTTCTAACCCTCCAACGATTAAACGTTTTAAAGGCAATTCTGTCGCTATACGCAAGTAGAAAGGCATATCTAGTGTATTATGGTGTGTCACGAAAGGACGTGCAGCAGCACCACCTAAAATAGGTTGTAAAACAGGTGTTTCTACTTCTATCATTCCATTGCTATCTAAATAGTTTTGAATAGCACGAATAATTCTAGGTCTTGTTAATGCAATTTTTTTAGAATTTTCATTCATAATTAAATCTACATATCTTCTTCTATATCTTTCTTCTACATCAGTTAAGCCATGGAATTTCTCTGGTAATGGACGTAACGCTTTCGTTAAATGTGTATATACTTGTACTTTAACACTTAACTCTCCAGTATTTGTTTTCATCACAATACCTTCAATACCTACGATATCTCCTAAATCACTTTTCTTAAATATTTCATATGCTTCTTCACCAATCACTGGTTTACTAATATATAATTGAAATTTACCATCGATATCTTGAATATGTACGAATCCTGTTTTTCCTTGACGACGTTTAGTCATAATACGTCCTGCAATTTTAACTACTTCTTCCATTTCATGTAATTCTTCTTTTGTTTTACTATCGTATTGTGCTTGTATTTGACCTGACGTATGAGTACGATCATATCTAGCTCCAAACGGTGCTATTCCTTGTGCTTCTAATTCTTTTGCTTTTTCTCTTCTAACTAATTCTTGTTCTGTAAATTTTTCCATATTGTTCTCCTTGTATTAAAAAAACTCTCATCCTGTATAAGGGACGAGAGTATCGTGGTACCACCCTAATTCATATATAAATCACTTTATATATCTTAGTGACTCTGGTAAGAGTCAATTCTTATGCCGCGAATTACACGTTTAGCTCCAAGTCTTTATTCATTTAAGGTTTATGTATCCATTTCCACCGACTAGGACTCTCTTCACATATCCACATTAAATTACTCTTCTTTTCATCACTATTTGTTATGTGTTGATTATATTCATTTTCACTATAAAAGTCAATGAAGATAAGACATTTTATTCTTATTTTACAGGTACTTCATTCCCATTATTCAATATTGAATAAATAACATGAGCAACTCCATCTTCATCATTACGTAATGCTTCATAAGTTGCGAATTTCTTCAAATCATCACTCGCTTGTCCCATCGCAAATGAATGCGTAAATTTTTGGAACATACTTACATCATTGAATCCATCACCAATAACTACTACTTCATCTTCTTTGTATCCATAATGTTTACACACTGTTTCAATCATTGATCCTTTTGTCGCCTCTTCACATGTTACCTCTAAATTAGTATCGTGTGATCCTACAGCTACAATTCCTTCAATGTGTTTTAATTTAGAAAAAGCTAAATTTCTTTGAGCTACATTACTTGAATAGACTTCTATCTTCATAATTTTACGTTTTAAGATTACATCTATGTCTTCTTCACAAGTAGTCGTTTCTAAAAATTTATTTTCTTCAATAAAATCTAGAATTTGTTGTTTCGTATGATCATGAAATAACGCTTGAAATCTAGCAAGTAAAACATTCTTATGTAATTCTCTTGGCCCATAATTATATCGCCCATCATCTGTAGAGAAATCAATATCTAGGTTTAATTCATCAATAATAGCAAGCACTTCTTTAATCTTTTTCGCTGTTAATGGGTATTCTTCAATTAATACACCCTCATTATCATAGCATTCTGCACCATTTGAACAGATACATTTAGGTTTAATTCCTAATTCTTCTACCACTTTCATCAACATTCCATAATCTCTACCACTTGCTGGTATAAAAGATATTCCGGCTTCACGTAAATCATGAATTGCTTTCCTTACTATATCACTTATTTGATGTTTTTCATTTAATAGTGTTCCATCAATATCACTTACTAATAATTTTATCATTAAGACACCCCGCTTATACATAGAATTGTACCATATAATAGAATAAATAAATATTTTTATTAAATAGTATTGCCAAATTTTATCTAATATGGTAAATTATTAATACGTTGATTTTATTAACACTGCATACATGCGGGTGTAGTTTAATGGTAGAACCCCAGCCTTCCAAGCTGATTACGTCAGTTCGATTCTGATCACCCGCTCCAT
>CAMQRS010000016.1 GCA_947036815.1 uncultured Erysipelotrichaceae bacterium | reverse complement strand
AAAGATAGCCATATGGCTATCTTTCTTTGTGTATCCCTTTGTTATCTGATAAATATAGCGTATAATAATGTGGAAAGCAGAGGTATTTATGTTAATTTGTCCAGTATGTAAGAAAGAATTAGTAAAAGAAGAAAGAAAATATGTGTGTACCTCAAACCATAATTTTGATATTGCGAAACAAGGATATTGTAATTTGTTTTTGAAATCAAGTCAGCAATCAGGGGATAATAAAGAAATGGTAGACGCAAGAAACTTATTTTTAAAGAAGGGGTATTATGAACCATTAGCAAAAAAATTAGTTGAAGTAATGAAAAAATACTCACATCATAAGGTTGTGGATGCCGGATGTGGTGAAGGATATTATACGAATTATATACAACGTGAGTTAGGTAATGAATTTTGTGGTTTTGACTTATCTAAAGATGCGATAAAAATAGCAGCAAGAAACAATAAAGAAAACAGATATTTTATAAACAGTATTTTTGAATTGCCAATTGCTGATCACAGTGTAGATATCATATTAAATATATTCGCACCATTTGCACAAGAAGAGTTTCATCGTATTCTTCAACAAAATGGGATAGTCATAAAAGTCGATCCCAATATAAAACACTTAATACAACTGAAAGAAGAGTTATATGAAACTAGTTATGATAATGAAATATTAGATTTAGAAAGTAATTGCTTGTCTTTAATAGATTATGAAGTAATTGAATTCGATATGCAATTACCACATGAAGATATTAGAAATCTGTTAAAGATGACACCTTATTACTACAAGTCTAAAAAGGATTCGATAGAGCGTTTATGTGCGCTAGACTCACTAATATGTAATGCATCTTTTATTATATACATATACAAAGTAAAATAATGAAAGAATTTACATAAAAATTTTGAAAATTAATGTAGATTTTTTACATTTTTTTTAGTATAATATTGACTATCATATGAAAACTATATGGAACAACGTTATGTGTAGAAAGGGGTAGTAGAATTTATATTATTCTACATGTATTATTAATGAAATTAAATGGATCACAGATTATTATGGAAATTTTGATGGAGCATGGGGTAGATACTGTATTTGGATATCCTGGGGGAGCTGCGTTAAATGTGTATAATTCATTGTACGATTATAGTGCAAGCATCAATCATATATTGACTGCACATGAACAAGGTGCAGCGCATGCTGCTGATGGATATGCAAGAGCAAGTGGAAAAACAGGTGTTGTTTTTGCGACAAGTGGACCTGGAGCAACAAATTTAGTAACAGGGATTGCAACGGCATTTATGGATAGTATACCGATGGTTGCGATTACTTGTAATGTAGCAGATAGCTTAATTGGTAGAGATGCCTTTCAAGAAATATCTATTACTGGAGTTACGTTACCAATCACAAAGCACAATTACTTTGTGAATAAAGTAGAAGATTTAGCAGAAGCACTTAGGAATGCCTTTCGGATAGCGAATGAAGGGCGAAAAGGACCGGTTTTAGTGGATATTACTAAAGATATTACAGGTGCTAATGTGTTGTGTGAATTTATTCAACAAGAACCATTACCGATTAACCCATTTCCAACTATTTCTTTACCTAAGTTAGCAGAAATAATAGATGTAATTAACTTAGCCAAAAAGCCAGTTGTTTATTTTGGTGGTGGTGTAGTTGCAAGCAGAGCCAGAGCGGAATTTGCACAATTTATTCAATTAATTGATGCTCCAGCAACTTATTCAATGATGGCAGCAGGAGTCTTAGATTATTGCGATCCTAAAAATTTAGGATTAATTGGAATGCATGGTAGTATGGCGGCGAATCGAGCAATTGATGAAGCGGACTTAGTGCTGGCAATGGGAACGCGGTTCTCGGATAGGGTGGCACTAAATACATCACGTTTTGCACAAAATGCCGCAATTATTCAAATTGATATAGATGAAGGTGAAATTAATAAAAATGTAGAAATCAACTACGATTTAGTAGCTGATATTAAAGAAGCATTGACAGCGATGTTACCATTATTAAAACAACAAAATCATAGTGAGTGGATTGAAAAAGTAGCGACATTCAAAAAAGAAGTGAATGTTGAACTTGAAGGTGCAACATTGCGTCCTAAAGATCTTATTCATGCAACGTGTGATTTAACGGATAAAGATACTGTGTATGTCACGGATGTAGGACAACATCAAATGTGGGCAGCACAATACATAAAACATAAAAAAGCGGAAAACTTTTTAACAAGCGGTGGACTAGGAACAATGGGATTTGGATATGGAGCAGCAATTGGTGCTCAATACGCTTGCCCAGATAAAAGAGTTATTCATTTTACGGGAGATGGATCGTTCCATATGAACTTGAATGAAGCGTGTACTGCAGTTTCATATAACTTACCTATTATTACTATCATATTTGATAACAAGGTATTAGGAATGGTGTATCAGTGGCAAACACTGTTTTTCCAAAAACACTATTCACAAACGATACTTGAAAGAAAAACTGATTATGTACAATTGGCAAAAGGCTTTGGAGCTGTTGGATTCGAGGTCAGTACGTTAGAAGAGTTTGAAGAAGCATATAAAAAAGCATTAAAAATAGATGGACCTGTATGGATTGCATGTCGTATTCATAGAGATGAAAGAGTCTTGCCAATGATACCTAATGGTGGTACATTGAAAGATATGATTATTGATTAAGGGGGACTAAGTGATGAGAGAAGTAATTAGTATTTTTGTCGATAATCAAGCGAATGTATTAACCCGTGTAGCGAGTTTGTTCGGACGTAGAGGATTCAATATAGATTCTCTTACAGTTTCAACAACGAATGACCCTAATTTAAGTAGGATTACAGTGGTATTTAATGGAGATGCTCAGGCGCTTTCCCAAATACTAAGCCAAACTAAAAAATTAGAGGTTGTAAAACAAATCTATACCCTAGAGAAAGACTCTAGTTTGTATAGAGAGTTATTATTGTTGAAGGTATCAAGTGGAGAACTGCAAAGATCTTCGATTAAAGACATAGTAGATATTTATAGAGGTAAAATTATATCTTTATCTAAGGATAGTATGATTGTTGAACTAACAGGAGCTCCTGAAAAAATAGATGGATTCTTAGAAATGTTAGCTTGTTATGAAATTATTGAAACTTGTAGAACGGGAATTACCGGAATATCAAGAGTTTCAAATAATGTAGAATCAGAAGATTGTTAAAACGAAAGAGGAAAATAAAATGATAAAAAAATATTATGATGCAGATTGCAACCTAGGATTATTAGATGGAAAAACAGTAGCTATTATTGGATATGGTTCACAAGGTCATGCACATGCATTAAACTTACAAGATTCAGGTGTTAATGTAGTAGTAGGACTAAGAGCATCTAGTGCTTCAGTTGCGAAAGCAACAGCTGCTGGATTAAAAGTAATGGGTGTTGAAGAAGCTGCTGAAATCGGAGATTTAGTAATGATGTTAGTACCAGATGAGTCTGCTGCTGATATTTATAATAACCAGGTAGCTAAACATATGGTTGAAGGTAATGTATTAATGTTTGCACATGGATTCAATATTATTTATAAACAAATTGCACCAAGTACTGATATTGATGTTATTATGGTTGCTCCTAAAGGACCTGGACATACAGTTCGTACTCAATACCAAGAAGGTAAAGGTGTTCCTAGTTTAATTGCTGTACACCAAGATGCAAGTGGAAAAGCAAAAGATTACGCATTAGCTTATGCAAGTGCAAATGGAGGAGGTCGTGCAGGAATTCTTGAAACGACATTCAAAGAAGAAACTGAAACTGATTTATTCGGTGAACAAGCTGTCTTATGTGGAGGAGTTTGTGAATTGATGAAAGCTGGATTTGATACTTTAGTTGAAGCAGGATATGAACCAGAAATGGCATATTTTGAATGTATCCATGAAATGAAATTAATTGTTGATTTAATTAATAGTGGTGGATTCGATATGATGAGATACTCTATTTCTAATACAGCAGAATATGGAGATTACAGAACTGGTAAACGTTTAATTACACAAGATACTAGAACAGAAATGAAAAAAGTATTAGAAGAAATTCAAGACGGAACATTTGCTAGTGAATTCATTCAAGAATTCAGAGCTGGTGGACAAGCTAAATTCTTAAAAACTCGTGAAAACGAAAGCCAACATTTATTATGTAAAGTAGGTGCTGAGCTTAGAAAAATGATGAGTTGGTTAAAAAAATAAAAAAATTAGAGGGCGCAAGCCTTCTTCTTTAAAAAAACGGGGTAAAAAACATGATAGATAAAAGTAAATTAAGAAGTGCCCATGTGACACAAGGAATTGAAAAAGCACCAATGCGTAGTTTGTTCTATTCGATGGGATATGTAAAAGAAGAGTTAGATCGTCCATTAATCGGAGTTGTCTGTGCACATAGTGAAATTGTACCAGGGCATATTCATTTAGATAAAGTTGCTGAAGCAGTGAAAGCGGGAGTACGTATGGCTGGAGGAACACCAATTGAAATACCAGCAATCGGTGTTTGTGATGGAATCGCAATGGGACATACGGGAATGAGATACTCTTTAGCAAGTAGAGAATTAATTGCTGACAGTGTAGAAACAATGGCAAATGCTCATTGTTTTGATGGTTTAGTGTTGGTTCCTAACTGTGATAAAATCGTACCAGGAATGATGATGGGAGCATTACGTATCAATATACCAAGTATTGTATGTAGTGGTGGTCCAATGATGTCTGGATTAGTAAACGGAGAAGAAACGTCTCTTTCAAAAATGTTTGAAGCCGTAGGTGCTAGAAAAGCAAATATGATCGATGATGCAGAATTAGATAATTATGAGAAAAATACGTGTCCAGGATGCGGATCATGTTCAGGTATGTACACAGCAAATTCAATGAACTGTTTAAGTGAAGCTTTAGGGTTTGCTTTACCAGGGAATGGAACAATTCCAGCAGTACATAGTGGACGTATGCAACTTGCTAAAAAAGCAGGAATGGCAATTATGAATCTTGTGAACAACGATATTAAAGCAAGAGACTTAGTGAATGAAGCTTCTATTAAGAATGCGTTAGCTTGTGATATGGCACTGGGATGTTCAAGTAATAGTGTACTACATTTATTAGCGGTGGCTCGTGAAGCAGGCGTTGCATTAAATTTAGATATGTTTAATGAAATGAGTGAAAAAGTACCTAACTTATGTCATCTAGCACCAGCTGGTGGATCACACATGCATGATTTAAATATTGCTGGAGGAATTCCAGCAGTACAAAATGAATTGGCGAAGCAAGGTCTATTAGACTTAAGTGTATTAACAGCAACAGGGAAGACCTTAGCTGAAAATATCAAAGGATTAGAAAATAGTGATCCAAATACAATTCGTCCAATTGAAACTCCATACTCACAAACTGGTGGGATTGCGGTTTTATTTGGGAATGTTGCGAAGGATGGATGTGTTGTTAAACGTAGTGCTGTTGCACCAGAAATGTTAGTGCATACAGGACCAGCACGTGTCTTTGATTGTGAAGAAGATGCCATTGCAGGTATTTATAATTCACAAATAGTTGCAGGTGATGTTGTGGTAATTCGTTATGAAGGTCCCGTTGGTGGACCAGGAATGCGTGAAATGTTGAACCCAACGAGTGCGCTTGCAGGAATGAAATTAGATAAATCTGTTGCATTAATAACAGATGGAAGATTTTCAGGAGCAAGTAGAGGTGCTTCCATTGGACATGTATGTCCAGAGGCTGCTGTTGGAGGAAATATCGCATTATTAAAAGATGGAGATATCATCGAAATTAATATTCCTGAGTATACGATTCATGTTCAACTAAGTGATGAACAATTAGTTGAAAGAAGAAAAGACCTAGTGTTAAGAAAACCGAATGTAACTACAGGATGGTTAAAACGCTATGCACAATTAGTAGACAGTGCTGCTAAGGGAGCAATAATGAAATAAATAGGTGTGAATGATATAGTTATCATTCATGCTTTTTTTTGTGATATAATAATTTTATGAATTTAAAAGACATTAAAGCAACAGACAAAAAGATAGAAATACTATCTCAAATGAATATCGATAGTGTGGAAAAATTAATAGAACACTATCCTTTTCGTTATGAATTTAATGAGTTAAAACCTTTTGATCAATGGGAGATTAAACACAATGTATGCTTTATGGCTACGATTGTATCCAGTGCTCGAGTAACACGGTATGGATTTAAGAAAAGTGCAACTAAATTTCAAGTGGATTACGAAGGTAATATACTAATTATCACTTTATTTAATAGACCATGGACAAGCAGTTTTGTGCAAGGAAAACAAATTAGTGTTTTTGGTCGCTATGAAGGCTATGATAAAGTCACATGCATCTCTTATAATTTTGAATCTATGGAGCAACAATTAGGACTTATTCCTGTATATAATACAAAGCATGGATTAAGTAGTAAGGATATTCATAAATACATAGTAAAGGCACTGCAAGCCTATCATAGTGATGATTTAATTCCTCAAGAATATAAAGATAAATATCGTTTGATGAATAAACAAGAGGCACTGAATGGTATCCATCAACCCCAGCATAAAGAAAGTTTGAAACAAAGTTTACGCTATTTAAAGTATGAAGAATTTTTAAAGTTTCAACTACAAATGCAAGCAAGAAAGCAATTGATGTTAAGTGATAATGGGAAAAGTAAGCAATTTGATGAATCTACAATTGAGACCTTTATTAGTGCATTACCTTTTACCTTGACACAGGGACAAGTAGAAGCAATTCAAGATATAGTACAGGATCTAAAAGATACGAAAGCGATGTATCGTTTGGTTCAAGGAGATGTCGGTTGTGGGAAAACAATGGTAGCATGTGTCGGTATGTATGCTAGTGTATTAGCGGATGATCAATGCGCCTTTATGGTACCTACTGAAATACTTGCCAAGCAACATTATAAGAACTTAAAAGCTTTGTTTGAACCTTATGGAATTAGAATAGGGTTATTAACTTCAAGTTTAAAAACGAATGATAAAAAAATAGTGCTAGATCAGTTAGAAGCACACGAAATTGATATTTTAATAGGAACCCATGCGTTATTCCAAGAAAAGGTTAATTATGCCTCTTTAGGCATGGTTGTGACGGATGAACAACATCGTTTTGGAGTGAGACAACGTAGACAATTGTTAGAAAAAGGAGAGGGTGTAGACTTCTTATTAATGAGTGCAACCCCAATTCCTAGAACATTAGCAGTAAGTATATTTAAAGATATGGATGTCAGTACTATTGAGACATTACCGATGGGAAGAAAAACAATTCATACAAGTTTCGTGAATGAAGATAGTATGTCTAGTATCCTTAGTGATGTGTTAGAAAAAATAGATGAAGGAAATCAAATGTATGTTGTTTGTCCAGCAATTGCGATTAACGAAGAATATAGTATGCGTAATGTGGAAGAACTATATGCCGGGATGCTCCAAATACTAGGGAATAAATATACGTTAGCCTTGTTGCATGGAAAAATGAATGCGATAGAAAAAGAAGCGATTATGCAAGACTTCAATGATCACAAGTATGATATATTAATTACGACGACGGTAGTTGAAGTAGGTGTTGATGTGAAGGATGCAAACATCATGGTAATTTACGATGCCCACCGCTTTGGAATGAGTCAACTACATCAGTTAAGAGGTAGAGTAGGAAGATCTACGAAGCAGGGATACTGTTATTTATTAAGTGCAACCAAAGATGCAGATGCTAAGAAAAGATTGTCATTAGTAGAGTCATGCCATGATGGCTTTGAAATAGCGAAGGCAGACTTAAGTATTCGAGGAAGTGGAGACTTATTAGGAGTTAGACAAAGTGGAGTACCTAGTTTCATTTTAGGTGATATTATAAATGATTTTCATATCTTAGAAGTAGCACGAGATGATGCAACAGTCATATTGAAAAACAGAATGAACTATCCAAGGATAGAAGCGTTCCTACAAAATGTTAGCTTGAGCGAGTATTTAGATTAAATTGTGGTATAATAAAGATTAAAGGTGAGGTAATTATGAACGATATATTCAGTTGGTTAGATGATAAGAAAATTCCCTATAAAAGTAAAGCGTTGATAAAACAGGCTTGTATTCATACTTCTTTCTTAAATGAACACAAGCAAGAAAAAGGCGATAATGAACGATTGGAATTTATGGGAGATGCAGTTTTACAATTATATTCTACAAATGTATTGTTTCATAGAGAACCGATGCTAAGTGAAGGGGATATGACACGATTAAGATCTCAATTAGTACGTGAAGAAGCACTTGCTTTATATGCTAGAGATTTGGGATGGCAAGAGTATATTTTATTAGGTGTTGGAGAAGAGAGAAGTGGTGGAAGAAACCGTGATTCTCTATTGGCAGATATGTTTGAAGCACTGATTGGTGCCTTATATTTAGATTGTGGATTTGATGTGGTAGCGAAGATATTAGATAGTGTATTAGTTGCTCATTTAGAAAAAAATCAAGAAGCGTTAGTCATTGACTATAAGACAAAATTACAAGAATATGTACAATCAGATAATCGCAATACAATTTCCTATCAAGTAGTGTCTAGTACTGGACCAAGTAATAATCCGACATTTATAGTGAGTATTAGTGTGGATGATATCGTGTTAGGTATGGGAGAAGGTCATTCTAAGAAAAAGGCAGAACAAGCAGCAGCTAAGAATGCTTTTGAAAAAATGGTTCATTAATAGTTCTAACATTTAGAATACAACATACAATGAAATAGATAAGCAATACATAATCGTATTGCTTTTTTTATAGGAGGAATTAAATGTTGTACATAAATTATGGCTTATTAGTAATCGGTATCGTGGTAGTATCTATTGGGTTATCAAATTGTATGGATAAAATAGACAAAAAAACAGAGATAGGTGGAGCTTTATTAGGTGGGGTATTTTTAGCTATTATTACATCACTTCCTGAATTGTTTACTTCGCTAACAGCGCTCTTTCAACTTGATAAACCACAAGTCGTACAGGGAAATGTAGTAGGAAGTAATTTATTTAATATTGCAATTATCGCATTAATGAGTCTCGTATACATTAAGAAGTTTGTTCATTATCGATATATGAAACAACAAGTAATCGCTTTATCGTTTTGTGCGATTCAATGTATCTTAGTTTTATTTGCTTTGTTTATTAAAGCAAGCATCGATGTGAGTTTCATGAGTATTCATATAGTAAGTATATTAATTATTATATTATATTGTTTCGGTGTAAAATCATTTCAACAAGTAGATGATATAAATGTGCCATCAAAACCAGTGAAAACATCAATATATGTGTTATTTATTCAATTTATTCTGTTGGCAATAGCCCTTGTATTTATTAGTATTCAACTTACGAAGGTGAGTGATTTAGTGGCGATATCATTAGGCTTGAACGCTACCTTAGCAGGTGCGATATTCTTAGGGATAGCTACCTCGTTACCTGAATTAACATCTGCAATTACATTGTTTAAATTGAATAATATGAATGCTGCAATTGCGAGTTTAATTGGTAGTTGTATGTTTAACTTTTTGATTTTATCTATTTCTGATTTTCTGTATATAAAAGAAGTGGTGTATAGTTATGATTATCAAACATTTGTATTTTTAATATTTACTCTGGCTTCATTAGTGTATGCGAGTTTATTGTTGAAATTTTCAAGTCATAGAATATATATTATTGCATTTTCAACATTTTTGTTGGGGTGCTATTTCTTAAGTGTGGTTTTATCATTGTAAGATTTATAGTTAAATTAGGCATATTATTGTGCTATAATGTTGTATGAAATGAGTGATATTATGCCAGTATATAGTTTAGGAAAAAAAATCAAAATGAATGAATTAGAGTTAAGTTGCTTTAAAGATGCAACTTTTTTAACAACACCAATTTTTCATACAGATAGAGATGTAGTCGAAATGCAAATTGAAGTAGAATCGCTACTTCCTTTTGCTGTATATGATGTGTTTCGTATTAAATTACTTCGTGTACTTCAAAGTGAATTAAATATGAAAATCAGTTGTAGGATAACGGAATATGATGCTGTAGAAATAAACAAATATGTAAAGTTTATTTGCATGAAGTATAATTATCTAGCGGTATTTATGAAGGCTTTTCCAATTTTAGAAAATAAAACATTAAGTTATCGTTTTGCGAATGAGGAATTGGTTCATGAAGCGAAGAAAAATAGTAAGCAATTGGAAACCTTATTAACTCAGTATGGAATACAAGTTGAAATTCAGGTTTCTATGTTGAACCTAACGTCTGAGGTAGAAGTAATGAAGGTGAAAGTTCAACCACAAGAAAATAGACCTGTGGAAGTATATAAACAAGAAAAAAAATCTTTTGCAAGAAAAAAAGTAGATAATTATATGGCTACGCCAATTAAAGATTTGAGCGAAGGTTTATATGAAATCAAAATTGAAGGTAAAGTATTTTTAAAAGAAAATAATGAGATGCGTAATGGGAAATTACGACAAAATTTATATATTACCGATTTTGAAGAAGCTATTTGTATCCAAAGGTTTGAGCGTGGAAGTTTAACAAAAGAAGTATTAAATGAAATAGACAAAGGCGATTATATTGTTGCTTATGGAAGTGTTGAATATAATCAATATGCAAGAGATAACGTATTTAAAGCAGTTCAAATTAGTAAAATACAAGAGAATAAAAGAACTGATGATGCTAAAGTGAAAAGAGTAGAGTTACATACGCATACAAAATATTCAGAAATGGATGGACTATGTGACATAAAAGAGTATATTCTACAAGCGAATGCATGGGGTCATGATGCCATTGCAGTTACAGATCATAGTGTGATTCAAGCATTCCCTATGGCTCAAGAAGTCGTTGCCAATATTAATAGAGGTAGAGAAAAACCATTTACTATGATTTATGGTGTAGAAATGAATATGGTTGATCCACACCTTCATATTGTAAGAAATGTACAAGATCGATTATTAGAAAAAACTGAATACTGTATTTTTGACTTAGAGACAACAGGACTGTCTTGTAAGTATGATTATATTATTGAGTTTGGTGGTCAAATAGTAAAAGATAGAAGCACGATAAGAAACAAGCAAATGTTTTTTAAACCACCTATCCCATTATCTAACTTCACAACCGAATTAACGGGTATTAGAGATAGTGATGTTGAAAATGCTCCGTTCATTGAAGATTGCATCGATGAAATTTTAGAATTTATTGGGGATCGTGTGCTAGTGGCACATAACGCAGATTTTGATGTTTCTTTCTTAAATGCATTGTTAATTAAATTAGGGAGAGAACCATTAAGTAATCCAGTGATTGATACAGTCGCATTATATCGTAGTGTACATGCTGAGAAAAAAGGAAGTAACCTAGGGGCTGCTGCACGTTTTTATGGAATTAAGTATGAAAAAGGGGGAGCCCATAGAGCAGATTATGATGCTAATATATTAGTAGATGTATTCTTGCATATGTTGAATGAAATCCCTCAAGTAAAAACATTAGAAGCGTTATCTAAGCATTATGATGCGTCATGTTTCAGTAAAGTGTTCCCAAAACATGTGACACTGTTAGCTAAAAATGCGGCAGGAATGAAAGAAATATTTCAATTGGTATCAACGAGTCATATTAAATACTTATCTCAAAAAGGGAAAAGTGGGAATACGATAGTTGCAGAACCGAGAATTCCAAGAGAAGAAATAGAAAGATTAAGAGTGAATAATAATTTCCTAGTAGGTAGTAGTTGTCAAAACAATGAGGTGTTTGAAGCTGCCCAAACACGAGGAGATGATCGTGTTCAAGAGTTAATAGATTACTATGATTATATTGAAATTCAACCGTTAGATTGTTATAGTAATTTACTTGCTAGAGGAAGTGTCCCTGATCAAGAACGTTTAAAACTGATGTTAAAAACAATCGTCGATTGTGCAAACAAATCAAATAAAATTATAGTAGCAACAGGTGATGTTCATTATAATGATCCAAACCAAAAACAATTAAGAGATGTTTATATATCTGCACAAGCAGTAGGTGGAATCATTCATCCCTTATTTTTAAGAAATAGTAATGTGAATAGATTAAATATCGCAGCACCTAATCAGCATTTTAAAACAACGAATGAGATGTTGTCAGATTTTGCATATTTAGGGGAACAAGAAGCATATACATATGTAGTAGAAAATACAAAAAAAATAGCTAGCATGATTGAACCGATGTATCCAATAAAAGATCGATTATATCCACCACACATCGAAGGGTGTGCGGATAAGTTAAGTGAAATTTGTTATGAAAATGCACATAAAATATATGGCGAAACATTACCGGATATTGTAGAAAAAAGATTGAAGAAAGAATTAGATAGTATTATCGGAAATGGATTCGAGGTTGTTTATTATGTCTCGCATCTACTTGTTAAAAAATCGTTAAATGACGGATATCTAGTAGGATCTAGGGGTTCTGTTGGTTCAAGTTTTGCAGCGACAATGTCAGAAATTACGGAAGTAAATCCACTGGCACCTCATTATGTTTGTCCCAATTGTCAATTCAGTGAATTTTTTGAAGACGGTAGTGTAGCAAGTGGATATGATTTACAAGATAAAGATTGTCCTAAATGTAATGCGAAAATGAAAGTTGATGGACAAGATATTCCGTTTGAAACCTTCTTAGGTTTTGAAGGGGATAAGGTACCAGATATTGATTTGAACTTCTCTGGTGATTACCAAGCAAGAGCGCATGCGTATACAAAAGAAGTGTTTGGAGAAGAATATGTATTTAGAGCCGGTACAATAGGTACGGTTGCTGATAAAACAGCCTTTGGATATATTAAAGGGTATTGTGAAGATCGCTCTATTGAGGATATGAGTAGTGCGAAAACAACGTATCTTGCAAGTCAATGTGCTGGAGTTAAACGAGGTAGTGGGCAACATCCTGGGGGAATTATTGTAATTCCTGCCGATATGGATGTACATGACTTTACGCCTATTCAATATCCTGCCAATGATGCAACTAGTGAATGGAAAACAACGCATTTTGATTTCCATCGTATCCATGATAATGTATTGAAGTTTGATATTCTAGGACACGTAGATCCCACAGCAATGAAGATGCTAGAAGAATTAAGTGGATTAGATGTCACTCAATTACCAATGAATGATCAAGCAACAATGGCTATCTTCTCAGGAGTTGATAGTTTAAATATCGATACTTCTAGAAATACAGAAAAAACAGGGGCAGTCGGGATTCCAGAGTTTGGAACCGGATTTGTACGTGGAATACTAGAACTTACTAAACCAACAACGTTTGATGAGTTACTTAAAATTTCAGGATTGTCTCATGGAACTGACGTATGGTTGAATAATGCAAAAGATTTAATTGATGCTAAAATTTGTACATTGAAAGAAGTAATTGGATGTCGTGATGATATTATGGTATATCTAATGCATAAAGGACTAGACCCTAAACTTTCTTTCACCATTATGGAAAGTGTTCGTAAAGGGAAAGGTGTAAGGGATGAATGGGTTCCTGAAATGAAACGTTGTGGTGTGGAAGACTACTACATTGATTCATGTAAGAAAATTAAGTATATGTTCCCAAAAGCACATGCGGTTGCCTATGTTATGATGGCCGTTAGAATTGCATGGTTTAAGGTACATAAACCAATATATTATTACTGTATGTACTTTTCATTAAGATGTGATGCATACGATATTGATGCGATGATTAAGGGAGAAAGTGCAATGCGTTCAAAAATGTCATTGACGCAATCTAAACTTAAAAATTATGAGACTAAAAAGGATGTTACTAAAAAAGAAATAGATACGTTTGCATCGTTAGAAGTAGCGTTAGAAATGGTATTAAGAGGACATCAATTTAGTAATATAGATATGATGCATTCTGATGCAATGAAATTTATTCCAGATCCAAGAAATCCAGAAAAAATATTACCCCCGTTCACGAGTATTGATGGACTGGGAGATAATGTTGCATTAAGTATTATAGAAGCGAGAAATAAAGGAGCCTTTATTTCGAAACAAGACTTATCTAATCGTACTTCACTAAATGGAACGAGCATCAAGAAATTAGAACAATTAGGAGTGCTAAAAGAACTTCAAGATGAAAATCAATTATCATTATTTTAGTAAACATAAAAATACGATTGAATAAAATTACATATATTGTAAAAAAGAAAGAGCGCGCGTTCTTTCTTTTTTTGTATGTACATTTCTATATAAATTTCTATACATTTTTAAGAGAAAAGGGTATAATAGTGTCAATAAGTAGTGAAAAGTGGTGGAAGGTGGTGGAAGTATGGATGATTTAAAAATAGCATGTACCTTAATTGGGGAGCATGCACACAACATTGATAAAAAAGGTCGTATCATTATTCCAGTTACTTTTCGTGAAGTATACAACAATGAATTAATTGTTTCGAAAGGGTTGGATGGCTGTTTAACTATCTATACCATTCCACAATGGCAAGTATTGATGGAACAAGTATCCAAGTTACCGAATACAAAAAAAGAAACAAGATTATATAAAAGAAATTTAGCATCGAAAGCAAGTCGTTGTGAACTAGACGTACAGGGGCGTATTTTAATCCCAGCTAGTTTGGTAGCGGTTGCCGGTTTAGAAAAAGAATGTTTTATCGTTGGAACTGGTTCAACTGTAGAAATATGGTCAAAAGAAAACTGGTTAGCATATAACGATGAACATAGCGATGATTTTGAAACAGTCGCAGAAACATTAACGGAGTTTTTAATCTAATGGAACATTACAGTGTACTACTAAATGAATGTCTATATTATTTAAATATTAAAGAAGATGGTATTTACATAGATGGAACGCTAGGACGCGCAGGACATTCATCAAAAATCTTAAAACAAATACCAAATGGGCACTTATATTCTTTTGATAAAGATATAAATGCGATACATAAATGCGAACCTATTCTAAGTGAAATAGGCGATAATTATACTTTAGTGCATACAGATTTTTCACAAATGAGAAAAATGCTTGAAGAAAAAAATATCGAAGCAGTAGATGGAGTACTATTAGATTTAGGTGTATCTTCACCTCAGTTCGATGAGGCAGAACGAGGATTTAGCTATCGTTTTGATGCAAGATTAGATATGAGAATGGATCAAAGCCAAGAATTAAGTGCTTATGAAGTAGTGAATACATACACATATGAAAAATTAGTTCGTCTTTTATTTCAATATGGTGAGGAAAAATTCTCTAAACAAATAGCAAGAAAAATAGAAAAAGCACGAATAGAAAAACCGATCACAACAACATTTGAGTTAGTGGATATTATTAAGTCTAGTTTACCTTCTAAAGTGTTAAATTCAAAAGGACATCCAGCGAAAAAGGTGTTTCAAGCAATACGTATTGAAGTAAACAATGAATTAGCGACACTAAAACAAACCCTTGATGAAATGGTTCCAGCATTAAAAATAGGTGGAAGAATTTGTGTCATCAGTTTTCATTCTTTAGAGGATAGAATCGTAAAAGATTGTTTCCAATCATTTACGAAAAAAGAAAAAGTAAATAAAAGAATGATTGTAATGCCAGGTCAAGAAGAAGAAAAACCGTATCGATTAGTGGAAAGAAAACCAATTATTGCAACAGAAGATGAGTTAGAAGCAAACAAGCGTTCACATTCAGCAAAATTAAGAGTAATTGAAAGGGTTAGGTAACCAATCATGGTGAAAATAGTAAAGCAGAAAAAAATTAAAAAAAATAAAGCATTAGATGTATGTACAGTAATTTGTGCGATATCTATTTTGCTGTTTTTATCATCTATGTTATTTTTAAAAGCCTTGAATTATAATTTAAGTATTGAAGAAGGAATGGTAAGTAAAGACATCATTAAAGTGAGTAATGATGTGGCTAACTTAGAGTTAGAAGTAAAAAAATTAGATACTCGTGAACGTATTCTTACGATTGCTCAAGAAAATGGTTTAGAAGTAGATCAAAATAGCATCGTTTCAGTAATTGAGGATACAGAAGAGTATGAAGATTAAAAAACATATAAAAAACAAAACAATAATTGCAAATCGACGAATCTTAAGTATTACGTTGATTCTTGGACTTATTGTTTCTTTAATTATAGCGAATGTAGTCTATATAATGGTATCTGGGGTACATTTTCGTAGTGGTAAATCAATCTTAGAAGAAAAGAAAGATAGTGGACTTTATAAGCAACAAATAATAGCGAGTCGTGGAGCAATTTATGATCGTAATGGTGAGATCATCGCACAAGATATTGAAGCATATAATTTAATAGCCGTTATTGATGAAAATCGTAAAGGTGCGGATGGATCGATTGCTTATGTAGAAGATTATGATGTAACCAGTGCAAAGATTTCAGAAGTAACAGGGGTTGAACAATCAATAATTCTAGGATATTTGAATGATGCTCAAGCAAATGACTTATACCAAACTGAATTTGGTAGTTATGGAAAAGAATTAACTGCCCAACAAAAAGAAGATTTAGTAAATAGTGGGCTTACGGGTCTAGAATTTGAATCAACCATAGATAGAGTATATCCAATTTCACACTTTGCCTCTCAATTAGTCGGATATGCACAATATAGCGAAGACGATGAAAAAATTAGTGGTGTAATGGGAATGGAGAAGCTATTCGATGAAGAGTTAAGTGGAAGTGATGGAGAAATTACCTATCAAACTGATAGTGCTGGAAACTATATTCCAAATACATCTAAATATACGGCAATTGCAGAAAATGGGAATAATATTTATTTAACATTAGATCAAAATGTACAGGTAACAGTTGAGGCTGCATTGGCTAAAACAATGGAAAGTAACAATGCTGAAAAAGCTTGGTGTGTTGTGATGGAAGCAGAAACAGGAAAAATATTGGCTCAAGCCGGCTATCCTAGTTTTGATTTAAATGAACGAGAAGTCATTGAAGAATTTAATAACTTACCTAGTCAACATGTATTTGAACCGGGTTCAGTTATGAAACCTTTCGTGTACGCAGCTGCGATGGAAGAGGGTGTATACCCAAATGATGCGTCGTTCCAATCAGGAAGTATCTCAGTTGCAGTAGATGGTAATGGAGAAGTGTATGAAGTAGCAGAAGGATCAGGTATTGTTACTATTAATGATGCTATGGGAAAAGACTATGGAACAATTGGTTATGATGAAGGATTTATTCGATCTACTAATACAGCTATTATAGAAATATTATTAAACTTCTTAGATCCATCATTAAATATAGAATATATGAAAAACTTTAAATTATTTGATCGTGTAGACATGTATGGTGTTGAAGAAAATACAGGACAATTAAATGCAACAAATGAAATAGACCAATTAATGTTGGGATTTGGACAAGGAACTTCATTAAATTCATATCAATTAATACAAGGTGCTAGTGCCTTTTTTACTGATGGAAGAGTAACAACACCTTATGTTGTGGAAAAAATAGTTGATCCAAATACAAATGAAGTAGTGTTTCAAGCAGAACAAGAAAAATCAGATCAGCTATTAAGTGATCCTACGCTAAACCAAATTCAAGCATTACTGAAAAGAGTAGTTAGTGAAGACTATGGAACAGCTAACAACTATGAAATGAGTGATATTAGTTTAATGGCGAAAACAGGAACTGGAGAAATTTATGATGCAGAAAATGGAGGATATCAAAAAGATATCTATACAACTTCTATATTAGCAGCAGCTCCGAGTGAAAATCCTGAAGTAATTATTTATTATGGATTCCAAAGTAATAATATTCAATATTATGATACTGAATATTTTCAAGATATTGTACGTGAATCTTTATTAGCGGTGGATAGTTATTCAACTAATAATTCGCAAACTACATCAAATACGCAAAGTGCGGTATTTAACGTATATGCGATGCCTAATTTAGTGAATCATTCTTTTGATTATATAAATAAAAAATTAGAAGGAAATGCAAATCAAGTAATCTACATTGGAGATGGAACAAGTGTTATTGAACAGTACCCAAGTCCCAATGCAGAAAGTGTATCAACACAAAAAGTATTTTTACTAACAGATTCAATCAATCATATTATGCCTGATATGAGTGGATGGAGTCGTAAAGATGTAACGGTGTATTGTGAAATGATAGGAATAGATGTTACCTTTGGTGGTAGTGGATATGTGGCTAGTCAAGATATAGCAGTTGGAAAATTAATAGAAGAAAGTAGTGTATTACATATTGAATTAACCTAAGACAAGCAAAGTGCTTGTCTTTTTTGCATATAATAAACTGTTATCACATATATTGAATAGAGGGATAACATGCTAAAAATAGAAAATAAAAAAAGAATGAAAACGACGTTTATCTTGTTTTTAGTGGTATTTGTATTAATACTAGCTAAATTATTTTATGAACAAATAATTAACCACGAAAATATCTTAGCTAAAGCAGAAGATTTGTGGGAAAGAGATTTCAATATCTCAGGAACTAGAGGAAGTATTTTAGATGCTAACTTAGAACCACTAGCGTATGATGTTGCTTCTACATCTTTAGTCGTAGTACCATCTTTAATTGAAGAACCAGAAGTATTGGCGAAGCAAATGGCTACCATTATTGAGGGTGATGAAGCGAACATTTATGAACAATTAACAAAGCATGTAAGTAGTCAAAAAATATTACCAGAAGGAAAGCAATTAGATGCTAAAGAAGCAAAGGAATTAGAAGCGTTAGAAGCTGCAGGAGTCTATTTGGTACAAGATAGTTTACGTTATTATCCAAATGAAAATTACTTGGCTCAAGTACTTGGTTTTTGTGGAGTAGATAATCAAGGATTATCTGGCCTAGAGTTACAATATGATGAATACTTAAGCGCAACAAATGGAAGTGTAAATATAGGGTTTGATGCCAAAGGTAATCCCTTAGAAAATTATGATGATAAGTTAGTAGATGGTGGAGAAGGTAACGATGTGGTATTAACCATTGATAGTAATATACAAAGTATCGTTGAACGTGAGATGGATGTATTAATGGAAAAATATGAACCAGATCAAGCCCTAGCCCTAGCAATGGATCCGAATACTGGAGAAATATTAGCGATGGTTTCTAAACCAGATTTTGATCCAAACAACTACCAAGAATATAGTGCTGAATTAATCAATCGTAATCTCCCTATTTGGATGAGTTTTGAACCTGGTTCTACCTTCAAAACAGTGACATTTGCGAGTGCGTTAGAAGAAGGCTTATTTGATATGTATGCAGATACGTATATGGATAATGGATATGAAAAAGTAGAGGGTGCTACGATTAAGTCATGGAAAGCTGGTGGACATGGATTACAAACGTACTTAGAAGTACTACAAAATTCAAGTAACCCAGGCTTTGTGGATATACAGAGAAAATTAGGATTAGATAAACAATATGAATATATCATGAACTTTGGATTCGGAAGTAAAACCAATATAGATCTTCCAGGAGAAAGTAGTGGTATCATGTTCTCGAAAGATGCGATGGGACCAGTTGAACAAGCAACAGTCGCATTTGGTCAAGGATTAAGCGTCACCCCAATTCAATTAGTAACGGCGTTTAGTGCAATCATCAATGGAGGAACATTATATGAACCTTACATTATGGATAGCATGATTCAACATGATACTAGAGATGTCATTATGCAGTATGAACCAACCGAAGTAAGAGATGTGATATCAGAAGAAACAAGTGACTTAATGAGAGATGCGTTAGAACATGTCGTAGCTCTTGGAGGAGGAAGTAATGCTTATATTGAAGGATACCAAATAGGAGGAAAGACTGGAACTGCACAAAAAGTAGAGAATGGGGCATACTTAAGTAATGAATATATTTTAAGTATGATTGCAGCACTACCTATGGATGATCCAGAAATTGTATTATATATTGCAGTAGATAGTCCGAATAATGATGTGCAATATGGAGGAACCGTAATAGCCCCAGTCATTGGAAACTGCTTTGAAGATATTATTAAATATTTAGAAATTAAACCAAATGAAACACAGATACCGAAAAAGACTTCTTATTTGGATCCCGTCACTTACACCTTACCTTCATACGTCGGTCAGAATGTAGGAGATATTAAAGATACACAAGTTTCATTCTCTAATCAAGGAGAAGGAAGTGTCGTCGTGGACCAATTTCCAAAAGAAGGAAGTGTGGTAATGGAAGGAAGCGAGGTGTACTTATATTTAAATGATTAAATATAGATCAATAAAGCATATATTAACATTAGACCTAGATGATGATTATGAAATACAAGGGATTGTGAATCATCATCAGCATATGAAACGTCATTATATTTATGTATTACGTAAAGGGGAACACTTTGATCCGAGTATTTATATAGATACTCTATGCCAACAAGGGATTGTCCTTCATGAGGATAAAACATTGAAACAAGGATGCTATGTAGAACACTTAAGCCAAGTAGTAAATTCGATTCTGGATGTCTATTATCGGAGTATGCCTGATTCACTAACCCTGATTGGGGTGTGTGGAACGAATGGTAAAAGTTCAGTTGCACATAATATATATGAATGTTTAGCACCGAATGTGATGAAAATAACGACCGGTTTAGTCGCATATCAAGACCAAGAAATGAAACAAGAAAACACAACACCGGATGAGATTAGTCTACTTCATTATTTAGATATGGCATATCAAGCAAATGTGAAATATGTAGTCATGGAAGTGAGTTCACAAGGTATTGACCAAGGACGAGTTCAACGAGTGTATTTTGATTATATCGTATATACGAATATCGCAAGTGATCATTTAGACTATCATAAGACGTTACTTCATTATCGTTATAGTAAGTATAAACTATTGAACAAATGTAAGAGTAGTGGAAAAGTAATTGCTTGTGCTGATGAATTATATTATGCAGAACTAAAAGCATTGTGTTCGAATCAATTGATTTCTTATGGTGTTTGTAGTAGTCATTTCCAAATTGAAAAAGTAAAGTTAGAGATGCAAGGATCTTCGTTCTTGATGAATGGATATACATGTGAAACGCAATTATTAGGACTAGAAAACATTTATAATATGAGTGCTACAATTGCGTTATTACGACTTATTCAAATGCCATACCAAGAAATCATTGAACGACTTCAAAACATTACTTGTCATCCGGGAAGGATGCAACTGATTGCACATGATGAATGTTATGTATATGTAGATTATGCTCATACAAGTTATGCATTTTATAAAAGTATGCGTTTCTTTAATCAAATAAAACAAGCGCGTTTGATCGTTGTTGTCGGGTGTGGAGGACAACGAGAAATACAAAAAAGGAAAGAAATTGGACATTATGCAAGTGAACTGAGTGATATTTGTATCTTTACTGAAGATAATAGTAGAAACGAAGATATACTAAATATTATTGAAGATATGTGCGAGAGAGTAGTGAAAGAAGTAATAATTATAGAAAATCGACAAGATGCGATAGTTTATGCTATTCAGAAAGCACAAAAAAATGATATAATATTGATTAGTGGCAAGGGGAATGAAGATACTTTATCTAAAGGAAATCAAAAAATAAAGTATAATGATGCTGATGTCATAAGAAAAGTAATGGAGAGATAAACATGGAATTAAAAATGCTGATGGCGTTTGGAATGAGTTTGTTAGTGACAATTGTTGTGTTGCCTAATATCCTTATTCCTTACTTACATAAAATTAAGTTTGGACAAATACAACGTGAAGAAGGTTTGGCCTCTCATAAGAAAAAGAGTGGTACCCCAACCATGGGAGGAATTGTTTTTGTTATTGTACCAATCTTGGTATGTTTGATCTTAAATCCAACTATGTTTCTACAAGTAGAAGTGTTAGTTATCGTATTAGCCTATGTAGGATATGCGAGTATTGGATTCTTAGATGATTATATTATTGTGGTTAAAAAAGACAATGAGGGATTAAGACCTAAGTATAAATTATTACTACAGTTTATTTTAGCAATTGTATTTTATTACATCTATGTCAATGTTTCAGATACATTGTTGTGGATACCTATCTTAGATATACAAGTAGATATTGGAATCTTCTATTTTGGCTTTATCTTAATCATGTTTATGGGAGAGAGTAATGCAGTTAATTTTACCGATGGATTAGATGGATTGTTAGCAGGAGTTATGATAATTGCATTAGCTCCTTTTATTCTATTTACATATATGAGTGGGAATGTGGATATCACAATGTTAATCGTTGCGGTTGTTGGTTCCTTACTAGGGTATTTAAAATACAATTCTCATCCTGCGAAGATATTTATGGGAGACACTGGTTCATTAGCCCTAGGGGGTTTAATTGCTGGAGTAGCGATGGTAGAGAAAAAAGAATTATTATTATTAGTAATTGGAGGCGTTTTCCTAGTGGAAATGTTATCTGTAGTAATACAAGTTGTATACTATAAGAAAACGAAAAAAAGAATATTTAAGATGGCACCGATTCATCATCATTTTGAATTGTGTGGCATGAGTGAAACAAGAGTAGTATTAATGTTTTATAGTGTAGCCTTTATATTGTCTTTTATTGGATTTGTGATGGGAGTAATCTAACATGAAAAAAGTACTAGTTATTGGAGCAGCAAGAAGTGGAACAGCAGTATGTAAGTTATTAGTAGCACATCATTATGAAGTGTATATAAGCGATGCTAATGCAATTGCTAACAAGGAAGAATTAAGTGCAATAGGAATTCATATATATGAATGTGGACATCCAGATATACTAAAAGAAATTGACTTTGCATTTGTGGTTAAAAATCCTGGTATTCCTTATCATGTTCCTTTTATTAAGTACTTCGTGGATAAAGGAATTGATATTTATACAGAAATTGAAATTGCTTCATGGTATGCGAAACACTTTGAGTATGCAGCAATTAGTGGAACAAATGGAAAGACTACGATTACGAGTATGCTGTATGAGTTACTACAATTCAATAAAAAAGCAGTAGTTGCAGGAAACATTGGAATACCCTTAAGTGAATGTGTATTGGCACATGAAACGAAACATAAACAAGTAGCATTAGAATTGAGTAACTTTCAGTTGTTAGGAACAAAGACCTTTGCTCCACAAGTGAGTGTAATATGTAATTTAAGTGCAGATCACTTAGATTATATGAAAACAGAAGAAGCGTATTATACATCGAAGATGAAGATATATGAAAGCCAAACACCAGAGAGTTACTTCTTGCGTAATGTAGATGATGCATTAGTCATGAAGTATGCGACTCATATACCGTGTCAAACCTTAGATTTCTCACTTGTAAGAACAGATGTTGATATCTATGTAAAAGAAGGTAGTGTATACTATCGTGATGTATGTTTATTTGATATAGATACGTTACAAGTAGTCGGTATACACAATGTATGCAATGCGATGATTGCAAGCTGTATGGCATATTTAATGGGTGTCAGTGTAGCTAATATACAAGAAGGTTTATCACACTTTAAATCAGTAGAGCATCGCTTAGAGTATGTAGCAACGATACAAGGTATCAAGTTTTATAATGATTCTAAAGCAACGAATCCAGAAGCTGTTATTCCTGCTTTAAAAGCATTTGATAAAAATATTATATTATTGGCAGGAGGTTCAGATAAACAATTGGATCTATCTGTATTAAGTGAGTTTGATGCAAGAGTAAAACACTGCTTTAGTTTTGGAAAAACCAAACAAGAATTTAAACAAGTATTCAGTAATATAAGTATTTGTGATACGATGAAAGAGTCGTTAGAAGAAGCACTGAAGATAGCAACAACGGGAGATGTGATTCTATTATCTCCGGCATGTGCAAGCTTTGATCAATTTAAATCGTATGAACAACGAGGTGAAATATTTAAGCAGTATATCGTAGAGTATATGAAACAAACATAAGTGAGGGAAAGATATGAATTATTTATTAAGTATAATGTTAGGAATCATACAAGGAATTAGTGAATGGTTACCCATTAGTAGTACCGCACATTTAATCTTATTTGAACAACTGTTTTCATTTAACGATCCTAGATTTTTTGAAGTATTTAAAGTAGTTATTCAGTTTGGTTCAATCCTAGCTGTATTTGTTATTTACTTTAAGAAATTAAATCCATGGCATCCAAACAAGTCGATTAGTGAACGAAAAGAGGCAATGCATTTATGGACGAAAATTATAATTGGTAGTTTACCATTAGTAATTGCGTTTGTATTAGATGATTTTGTGGAAAGTAAATTGTCAGGACCTATTGTAATTGCGATTGCATTAATCGTATATGGGGTAGCATTTATTATATTGGAACGTAATAAGCGTCGTTCTTCAATTAATAGTTTAGAAGCAGTAACATATAAAACAGCATTTGGTATTGGTATGTTTCAAGTGTTGGCAATCATTCCAGGAACTTCTCGTTCAGGATCTACGATTTTAGGAGCAACTATCTTAGGATGTTCAAGAATGGTAGCAAGTGAGTTTTCATTCTTCTTAGCGATTCCTGCAATGGCTGGAGCGAGTGGATTGAAACTGCTTAAATACTTCTTAGAATATGGTTTATTTACATGGGATGAAACGTTCATATTATTGACAGGGACAGTAGTTGCCTTTATTGTTTCAATATTCGCAATTAACTTCTTAATGGCATATATACGTAAACATGATTTCAAAGTATTTGGATACTACCGTATTATTTTAGGATTCATTATACTAGCTGTCTTCTTATTTTAAATATGAATACTTACTCCATCATTGGAGTAAGTAAAGAAAAAGGACGAAACTCTCGAGTTCGTCCTTTTCTATGTTTATATACCAATCATTAAAATACTTGAAGACCTAATTTTTTCTTCACTTTATACATTTTATTTCTTGCTACTAGAGTTGCTTTCGCAGCTCCTTCTTCTAGTGTTTTCTCAATGATTTTACTAGTAAGAATTTCGTTGTGTTTTGCTTGTAAGTCTGTTAAGAAATCAAATACACCTTGTGCAACTACACCTTTGAAATCACCGTATCCTTTACCCTCAAATTGTTGGACGATATCTTCAATAGATTGTCCACTTAAACAACTATGAATCGTTAGTAGGTTTGCAATTCCAGGTTGGTTCTCGATATCGTATTGTACAATACCGATACTATCTGTAATGGCACTTTTGATTTTCTTTCTCGCAACACTAGGTTCATCTAATAATGCGATAGTTCCTTTAGGGTTGTCTTCTGACTTCGACATTTTCTTCGTAGGATCTTGTAAATCCATGATTTTAGCCCCTACCTTAGGTGTCATTGGTTGAGGTGATGTAAATGTATCACCATGTGCATTATTGAAGCGCTCCACGATATCACGGCATAATTCAACATGTTGTTTTTGGTCAATTCCAACGGGTACAACATCTGCATCATACAAGATAATATCTCCTGCCATTAATGCAGGATAAGTAAATAGACCAGCAGTGATGTTTGTTTCACCTTTAGCAATCTTATCTTTGTATTGTGTCATACGAGATAACTCACCCATATATGAATGACAAGTTAAAATCCATCCTAGTTCTGCATGTTCTTTTACATCACTTTGTAAGAATAGCGTTACTTTTTCTGGATCTAATCCACATGCTAAATATAAAGCAATCAGATTTTTTGTATTCGTTTTTAATTCTTTTGGATCTTGTGCAACAGTAATCGCATGTAAGTTCGCAATAAAGATAAACATTTCATATTCATCTTGTAAGGTTACAAACTGTCTAATTGCCCCGATGTAATTTCCGAGTGTAAGCATTCCTGTTGGTTTAATACCACTTAAGCATCTTTTCATTATAATTTCCTCCCGACAATAAAAAAAACGTCCCATAACATGTAGGGACGTTATAACGATAACGCGGTGCCACCCGACTTACTCTTATAAATGTAAGAGTCTCTCAAAGATAACGATAACGGTGTTGACCGATAAACTCCATAACCCAATTCAATATAAACGAATGATTACTTTCCAGCGAACAGTAACTCTCTAAGACATTCGATTTTTATATTTACTTATTACTTCAATGTTTATTACTACGTTATTATATCATTAAAAAAATAAATAGGAAAGGCACAAATAAATAATGATAAAAGAAATGAATTCATGTATAATGGAGAAGTAGATGAAGGAGGAATGAGAAATGATTATTTTATATTCTTCACCAGGGTGTGCTTCATGTAGAAAAGCAAAACAATGGTTAAAAGATAATGAGATGGACTTTGTTGAAAAGAATATATTTTCAACGATTCTAAATAAAGATGAAATAAAATACTTATTAAATCGCACTGAAAATGGGACGGAAGACCTAATTAGTACACGTTCTAAAGCATTTCAACAATTGGGTAAAGAACTAGAGTCTTTATCAATAAGTGATTTAATTAAATTTATTCAAAAGAATCCATCGGTATTAAAAAGACCGATTTTAATTGATAGTAAAAGTATGGTAGTAGGTTATGATGATGATGAAATTACATCATTCATACCTAGTGAAGTAAGACAATTGGCAACATGCTCATGTAATGAGAGTTGTCCAAAATATATGATGTGTGGATCATTACGTAAGTAAAAGCGATTAATTATCGCTTTTTTTATTTCTCCTTTTATTAGAATTGAAGATGAAGCAAGATTCACGATATTTAACAATCGTTCTTCTAGCGATCGTAATTTGATACTCATCTAGTAATTTTGCTTGAATCTGTGCATCACTTAAGGGATGCGCCTTGTCTTCTTCTTTCACATAATTAATAATGTGTTGTTTAATCACTTGCGCACTTGCTTCCTTAGTACCATTCGCATTCGTTAATGTTTTTAAGGCATGTATCTTATTTTGGTACGAATAGGTTTTATGTTGTATTAATTTAGCAATGGTCGATAGATGCAAGTTTGTTTCTTTACTAATCATTGCGAGTGTTAAGTAGCTAATATTATCGTGGTTCGTAAAGAATGTTTTTTGGTAATGACACAAATAAATCATCACTAAGCAGATAGGCTTACGAAAGTACTTGATTTTAAGATCACGACTCATTGTTTCAATAGGTAATACGCTAGTAGAACCGTCTTTTTCATTATAGATAAGTTGTAAGTTATCATCTTCGTAAGTGATGATAAAGGTAGGCTGTTGCATTTGTGTATTATGAATATAATTGGCAGTAGGGGTAATGTTTAATTGTTCAAGAAACTGGATAGCACTCATAATATAAGAATGAGAAACCTTGCATTTACGCATAATAAACGAATACTTTTGTAGTCTAATTTCATCTAAATAGTCACATAATAAAAAGGCAGTTTCTGATATTTCTTCCTTCGATAAGATACACTGTATTTGTAGGCAATCTTTATCAGAGAAAGAGAATAGACCTTGAGGTGTGAAAGTACGTAACAAGGCTAGGGTTTTCTTTACTGCTTCGGCAGGGAATTTACTTTTATTGATGATTGTTTTATAGTCATTGCTGAAGAAACCATTCTCATTTAATTGTAAAAGAAGATACTCGCAAATTTCTTTATCTGGATTGAATGAACTAGCGTCTACTTGTTTCATTATCACATCATAAAGATTTTCTTTGTTGGGACGTATGAATCCCTTATAGTTGTGTAAAGATAAATGTGAGACATTCGTATCTTTAAGAGATTGTTTTAGTTGGTTATTTTTTGATTCCATATGTATATATTATAAGGTATAATGAACTTGAATAAAAGAAAGAGTAGGTATTATATGAAACTATTTTATGAAAAAAATTATGAAACTATGTCAAAAGTTGTCGCAACACAAATGTTTGACTTAATTCAAGATAAAAAAGATGCTTGTATTTGTTTGGCTACTGGGAATTCTCCGTGTCTTGCATATGCTTATTTTGTGGAAATGGTAAATGAAGTGAAACTTGATATTAGTGAAGTTACCTTTGTTAAATTAGATGAATGGTATAAAGTTGATAATGCTGAACCTTTTACTTGTGAAGTATTTATTAAGGAACATTTGTTAGATAAATTACACCAACCAATTAAACAATATATTGGGTTTGATTCGAATGCTGATAGTGTAGAAGAGAACATCGCATTAGTAGAAGGACAATTAAATGAAGTACGTATTGATATGATGCTATTAGGATTAGGAATGAATGGTCATTTAGGATTGAATGAACCTCATGAATACTTAAAATATGATAGTCATTACTCAGTATTAGATGAAAAGACTAGAACACATGATATGGTAAGAGGAACTGCAGTGAGTGGTGGAATTAGTTTGGGATTAAAAGCAATATTTGAAAGTAAACAAGTCGTGATGATTGTTTGTGGAAAAAGAAAAGAAGATTCATTCAAAGCTTTTATGAGTCAAAAAATAACAACAAGTACACCTGCAAGTTTACTTTGGTTACACCATAATTGTAATACTTTTGTAGATGAAAGCGCATTTCCTAAGTAAGTTTAATTAAAAGTGTAAATGCACTGGAAATAGTATTGATTAATACGCTTATTTATAATATAATGTGCAGTAAAATGAATGATGGAGGAAAAAATATGAAAAAAGAATTAGTAATAGTAATAGACTTTGGTGGACAATACAATCAACTAGTAGCACGTCGTGTTCGTGAGTGTAATGTATACTGTGAAATATATTCGTATAAAGTAAGTATTGAAAAAATTAAAGCAATGAATCCTAAGGGAATCATTTTAACTGGTGGACCAAATAGTTGTTATGATGAAAAAGCTCCTACCTATTCAAAAGAATTATTTGAATTAGGAATTCCAGTATTAGGACTATGCTATGGTGCTCAATTAATGATGCATGTATTAGGTGGTAAAGTAGAAACTGCATTGGTAGGAGAATATGGTAAGACTGATTTAATTATTGATAAAACAGATTCTGCAATCTATGCAGGAGTAAGTGATAACTTAGTATGTTGGATGTCACATTTTGATTATATTTCAAAAGTAGCACCAGGATTTGAAATCGTATCACATACAGATAATTGTCCTGTAGCAGCTGCACAAAATGTAGAAGCTAACTTATATGCAATTCAATATCATCCAGAAGTATTACATACACAAAGTGGGACAAAAATGTTATCTAACTTTGTAATTCAAGTATGTGGATGTAGTGGAGATTGGAGAATGGATTCATTCGTTGAAGAATCTATTCAAGCAATTAAAGAAAAAGTAGGAGATGGTAAAGTATTATGTGGGCTATCAGGAGGAGTAGATTCTTCAGTAGCAGCGGTATTACTATCAAGAGCAATTGGAAATCAATTAACTTGTGTGTTTGTAGATCACGGGTTATTAAGAAAAGATGAAGGGGATGAAGTAGAAGCTATATTTGGACCAGGTGGACAATATGACTTAAACTTTATTCGTGTAAATGTACAAGAAAGATATTACGAGAAATTAAAAGGTGTAAGTGATCCTGAAACGAAACGTAAAATCATTGGAGAAGAATTCATTCGTGTATTTGAAGAAGAAGCACAAAAAATTGGTAAAGTTGATTACTTAGTACAAGGAACAATTTATCCAGATGTTGTGGAGAGTGGTGTTGGTGGAGAATCAGCAATGATTAAATCTCATCATAATGTTGGGGGATTACCTGACTGTGTAGACTTTAAAGAAATCATTGAACCATTACGTGATTTATTCAAAGATGAAGTAAGAAAAGCAGGATTAGAATTAGGTATTCCTGAATACTTAGTATTTAGACAACCTTTCCCAGGACCTGGATTAGGAATTCGTATTATTGGTGAAGTAACTGAAGAAAAAGTGAAGATGGTACAAGATGCTGACTTCATTTACCGTGATGAAATTGATAAAGCGGGAATCGCATCAAGCATTGGACAATACTTTGCAGCATTAACAAATATGCGCTCAGTAGGAGTTATGGGTGATGAGAGAACATATGATTTTGCAGTTGCTTTACGTGCTGTAAATACAGTTGATTTCATGACAGCTGAAGCTGCTGAAATCCCTTATGAAGTATTAAACAAAGTAATGAGTAGAATCATTAATGAAGTTCGTGGTGTAAACAGAGTTATGTATGACTTAACTAGTAAGCCTCCGGGAACGATTGAATTCGAATAAAATAGTAAAAGCATAGAGTCCTTTAGTTAAGGGTTCTATGCTTTTTTTTTGTATATGAATAACGAGTTCGTTTACTGTAAATTAGTAGTAATAATACATTGTTTTAAAAAGTGGAAACATATGATAAAATATATGTATAAATGATAAATTAGGGTTATAATGATTGTAGTAAATATAAAAATTAATAAGAGGTAGGAGAATAACACTATATAAAAGATAAAGGGGAAATAGAGAATGAATGAAAACAAAATAATCACAGTATTGAGTATTATATGTATTGTATTAATACTTATCTTTTTGATAACCTACATGCTTCAAATAGCCCCTTCAAGTTATTTTGGAGAGTTTACGCACGGAATACTTGCAATATTGTATTATATTCAATATCGCATAATTGTCTATTCATCTGACAAAGACTAACCATGATTTCATTTCACTAAAAATGATTAAGACATGCAATGAACTTAAGGATAATGAGTATATGTTTAAAAACAATTCTTATTGTTTCAGTTCTTTATAAAAGTGTTGTTTGTTGCTTTTGATAAATTCTAGTAACCGCACAATATAGGAATTAATCTAGGTATGAAAATAGAAATATTTTCATGCTTTTTAATTATATCATTTGTATGTTCAAAGAACGCTAACCAATGATTCATCTAAGTGTTTTAGAGTGTGCAAAACTTCGAAATTAAAATTAATTTGTTTAAATACCCTTATCAGTTGAACGTATAAAAAGAGCAGAGAAATAACAGCTGAATTAAAAGAAATAGAAAATAATATTAAAGAATATACAAACTATATATATATGCATTAAAAGGACTAAGTATAGAAGAACTTGAAAATAAAAACTATACAAAAACACAAATTGAAGCAATAAAAAACGTATGACGATATATCAATTGCGGGTAAAGGATCGTTTTCTAGATTTAGTAGAATTAGTTCATCATGTGTAATTACACAAAGGGAAGGAAGTGTTACATATAATGCATCGAGTAAATATGAATCTTTTGAAGGAGTAACTTATAATTTTTGAATATCAGACACTTATAGTACCAAATTTGCAAAAATTTAGATTTAATATAATATTTTAGTTTTTACATTAAATTAATTATATTATGATATACTAATTATAGTAGTTTGAAGAGTTAATATCAATACACATTGGGGGTATGTACAAATGAAAAGAATACTAACTATAATTCATATATTAGCAATATTTCTTTTATTATTCGTAATAATTCTTATTATAGGTAATCTAATTATGTCAGCAAAAAATAATGGTAGCTATTATATAGTTTCAACCATGGAGATACTCTATGTAATAGGGTTGTTTAATTTGCTCATAACAATCACATTTGGATGTTTAATATATAAAAAAATAAATGACAAATAAACTAGATAATTTATAAACAAGAGAAAAAGAGGGGAAATATGAAATCAATTATCAAAAAATATATTCTTTTTATAGGTTGGTTACTTTGCTTGTCTTTTGATGATAAACCTATTGAAGAGTATTTTAAACTTCATTATCCAGAAACATATAATAAATATATGAATAAATAAATTAAACTAGATAATTTATAAACAAGAGAAAATGGGGGAAACTGAAAATGAAAACAGATGAAATTCATTTGAACAAATTAGAAAAAGAAACAATTATTAATGAAATACCAATGGAAGTAAAATCAATGAATAAAACAGTAAAGTTTTTAGAACATAAAGGAAAAACAATTATTATAGTACTTATTCTTTACTATATATTATTCATAATAGGATTACTTTGTTTGATAAAAAATGGAATTACTATAAATGCAATGACTATTTGGGTAAAAGAATACTATATAGCGATAATCCTTGCAGTTGCTTTACGAATTATTATTAAACACACGAAAGTTTCAGATATTCTATATCGCAGTATTTATAAAAATATAGCAATAGACGAACAAGTAAATATAAAAGATAATAAATGGAAAACTGTTAAAGTTTATAAAGAAATAGCAATGATGTTGATAACAATTATTTTATGGATAGTTGTACCAACAATATTTATATATCTAAATTTAAGCGATTTTTTAACAACTTTTTCTTATTCATTTTTAGTAGTGTCTATATTTTATACCTATACACCAGCGATTATGTTTAGCTATTTTCTTTTTAATAAAGATATAAAATTGAATGATAATTTAATTGTTCCTCCAAAATCATTTATTGTGACTCATTGTAAAGAAAAACATTTTCTTCTATATTTCAATGAAAATGATGAATTAAAATAAAAAATCGTAGTACCTACTATTATATGTATCGCATTACTACTTATCTTTACGAAAACCTACATGCTGGATATAACTCCTGCAAGTTACTTCGGTGAGTTTACAAGTGGAATAGTTGCTTTATTATCTTATATTTAATATCGCATGTATGTATATACATCTGATAAAGAATAACTAGGATTTCATTTTGTTAAAAACAATTAATACATGGTTTAACGTGTAATCATAATATTCTCATTCTGACTCGTTATGATTACAATGATAATTAATAACTAAATTGATTTAAAAAATAGATGATAAAACTATCTTTACGAATTTAATTTGAATAAAATAGTAAAAGAACATACTCCTTTTTTTAAGGGGTATGTTCTTTTTTATGTTTGATACGTAATAATCTACGTAAGCCTCTATTGTATATGAATTAAAAAAATGAGTTCATTTAATTAAGAATTAAGAATTAAGAATTAGCGTTAGATGAATGAATCAGCATGTATAAGAGTAGAGGAACAAAAGTGATGATGAAAGGAACCGATCAAAGAGATAAGAAAAATAGTTCAAAAAGATTCAAGACTTCGTAATTTAACTACTAAATGAAAGGGATAAATGTGGTATGAATAGGTAAAGGTAAAAAAATAGTATGTAAAAACATTAATGAAATTAGATTTATGCTATACTGAAATATATAAAAGTTAGATAATTGTTAATACAGTTGATAAGGAATCTTATCGACGAACATATATAATTTTCTACGATAAGGATTCATTAAAGAGGGGGAATTTATATGTCATTATTAGATATGTTAAAAGCAGGGAAAATTAAACTAGAGAATGTAAGATTGAGCGAAGAGGTCTTATTACTCAATAAAAGGTTAGACGATTTGGGATACACAGAATATGCGGAAACAAAGCATGCTTTAGATGAGATGACTGTGGATATGGAAAATCATTCATTAATTATTAATGAACTGAAACAAGAAATTGAAGAATTAACTATCCAATCTACAACAAAAGAAAAACAACTTAAAACTTCGATTAATAAAATATATAAGAATAAAGAGATTTTGAAAGCCATAGAGTATTCTATTGGAAATTTCTTTGAGAAAGATGTTGATTTTAGTCATTGCAAACTTAATTGTAGTGATGTAAAATATGTCGATGAGTTTTTTCCTACTGTAATTTTAAAGTTGAATTCAATGAATGTTAGTGATCTTAGAATTGCAAATAATATTAATAAAAAAGAGATAGAAAAACTTTTAGAACAATATAAAAGCAGGTATACAACTAAAACTAATAAAACTATATACACTCTTATGGTTATAGCGTTACAAGCTGAATTACAAAATATCTTGGTACAAATGAAATATGAAAAATTAGATGTAGCTATAGAGTCTTTGAAAGAAATGACATCTAAATATCTGTCTATATCAAGTGAAGGAAATCAAAGTATAGCTGGAACTATAACTAAGTTCATCGGAGAGATAGAATATCTATTTATTAATTCAATTAAAATCGAATATAATTACTATGTAAAAAAAGAACAAGCAAAACAAGAACAATTAGCATTAAAAGCACAAATGAGACAGGAATCGGAAGAGCGTAAGGCTCTTGAGATAGAGCAAAAGAAAATCCAAAAAGAAGAAGAAAAGTACAATCAACAAATGATCAAATTAAATGAACAACTTGTTAGTTGTACTAGTCATGACGAAATCGAATTATTGAAAAAAAGACTTATGGAGTTAGAAACTCAACTTTCGGATGTTGTATTAAAGAAAGAAGAGATTAAATCCCTTCAAAATGGTAAAGCAGGAACAGTTTATATAATTAGTAATTTAGGATCTTTTGGAGAAGATGTATTTAAAGTAGGTATGACAAGAAGACTCGACCCAATGGATAGAGTGAATGAACTTGGGGATGCAAGTGTACCATTTAAATTTGATGTACATAGTTTTATTTTCTCAAACGATGCGGTTAATTTAGAATCAAGAATGCATAAATTATTGAACGGGAACCGTTTAAATAAGGTGAACATGAGAAAAGAATTTTTCAAAAAATCAATTGATGAGTTAGAAAGTATTGTTCTTGAATTACAACCAACGGCTGAATTCAACAAATCAATATTAGCAGAAGAATTTAGACAGTCTTTGTCAATGTGCGAGGACGATTTTGATTAAATATAATATGAAAATTAACTAATGGAAGATTTTTAGAGTAGATAGGGATGATGATATAAAATTAAAAAAAGTAAATATAATAATTGAAAAATGATATGTACCCAGTTTCCTGGACACATTTAAAATTGAATCAAGCATTACAAAT
>CAMQRS010000015.1 GCA_947036815.1 uncultured Erysipelotrichaceae bacterium | reverse complement strand
CTATCTAAATATAACCTTAACACAAATTAAGAAAAGGCATTACATCAACACCTCTTCTTATTTTTTTATTTATTATAAATTATTTGTTTACTTCATTAAATGCTAAACATGCAGCACCAATAAGACCACTATCCTCATTCAATGTAGATTTTCTTACATCCACGAAACTAGCTAAATTTGGATATACTTTTGATTTTACACGCTTTTCTACTTCTTCAACAAAACCTTCTATTTTTAATGCGACACTTCCACCTAAGATAATTATACTAGGATCTACGATAGCGAAAATAGTAGCAATTGCATTTGCTAAATATTCTTTTGCATCCTCCATTACTTCCATAGCCACTGAATTGCCTTGCATTGCTAGGTCATTAACTTCGCCTGCGTGCTCAACATTCAATCCGCCTTTTTGTGCTCTCAGTGTAATTCCTGTACCACTTGAAATTGCTTCAATTCCTCCTGGATACACACTCCCATGAGATGGACCGTTTCTCCACATGCAAATGCTTGCAATTTCATGGGCATATCCATGAGCACCAATATATATTTCTCCATCAATTACTAGTCCCGAACCTAAACCGGTTGAAACTGTCAAGAATTGAACAATTTTTTGTCCTTTTCCTTCTCCTACCGTAGCTTCGGCTAGCGCTGCTAAATTAGCATCATTTTGTAGCGACACTGGATATTCACTAATATGTGATAACCCTGCTGCAACATTAAAATAATGCCATGCTCCATGTAAATTTGGAGTTTCTAATATACTCCCTTTAATTAAGTCTAATGGTCCTGGACAAGAAAGTCCAATTCCTACAATATTTTTTTCTCCAAAGCTTTTTATGATTTTATTTACCTGATTTAATGTAATATACGGATCCTCAACATTCGTAGAAAATTGATCTCTTCTTACTATCTTTAAATCTTCATCGATTAGCGCTACTCTTGTGTTAGTACCACCAATGTCCACTCCAATTGCGTATTGCATTTTTTTCTCCTTTTATAGAATTTTATATTCTTATAATATCATTTTACATTATTAAATCATAGACTTGATTTTAAAAAAAAGGCGAACTATGTCGCCTTTTTTTTAGTAGTAGTATTTTACTTTATCATTAGAATTGAAAAGTCTAATTTTATCTTCTATTACTTTTTTACAAGCTTTCATCGGTTCAGGATAAATTTCCAAAGGTTCTCTATATCCTGGGTTGGCATTTAACACTTCTCTACATTTGTCATAGAATGCAACTTTAATATCACTAGAAATATTAATTTTTGAAATTCCATTTTTCACTGCTTCGGCCAATTCTTCATTTTTATTAGATGATCCACCATGTAATACCATAGGGATTGTGATAATTTCATTTAACTCTTTTAAGATATCTAAACGTAACGCAGGTTTCATATCTTTTGGATAAATCCCATGAGCTGTTCCGATAGCTACTGCCAATGTATCAACACCTGTTTTTTCTACAAAATCTACTGCTTGTTTTGGATCTGTATAAATAATAGCACTAGTTCCACCTTCAATTGAATTACCTGTTTGCCCAATTGTTCCTAGTTCAGATTCAACTGATACATTTACAGGACGCGCAACTTCTACAACTTTTTTTGTTATTTCAATATTGTCTTCATATGACATTTTAGATGCATCAATCATTACAGAAGTAAATCCAGCGGCAATTGCTCTTAATACTGTATCGAATGTATCACCATGGTCTAAATGAATAACAACAGGAATTTCAGTTTTACTTGCTTCATAAATCATATTTTTAATCATACCTTCACCTACAAATTCTAATTCATCTGGTGACATTTCTAAGATTACTGGTGAATTTAATTCCTTACATTTTTGCATCACTGATTTTAATAATTGATCACTCCCAACATTAAACGCTGGTACAGCAAATCCTTCTTTATTAGCAACGGCTAATAAGTCTTTCATATTCATTAACATATTAATTTCCCTCTTTCATTATAATGATTTATTACTAGATCCTGATAATTTTATGTACTCTTTTACAAGTTTTTTACTATCTTGTTCTACTTTATTCATCATTACCCAATAGTTTATATTTGGGTTTATTGATAATTGTTTTTTAATGCTATCTACATTAGCATTCATAAAATCTATTCCTACATTAATTTTATTTATACCACATGCTACTGCTTTCTTAATATTCCCAGAACCTGATCCAGAACCACCATGTAATACTAGGGGCATCTGTGTTAATTGTTTAATTTCTTTTAAACGATCAAATCTAAATTCAGGAGTATATCCTTCTGGATAATTCCCATGGGATGTCCCAATAGAGATAGCCAAACAATCAATTCCTGTCTCATCTATAAATCTTTTTGCTTCCTCTGGATTTGTTAGCATAGCTTCTTGTGTAAAGTTTCCACCTTCACTACCACCAATACATCCGATTTCACCTTCTACACTAACTCCATACGGTTCTGCGAAGCAAACAACCTCGCGAGTCATTTTTATATTTCCTTCTAAATCAAATTTCGATGCATCTACCATTACGCTTGAGTATCCATCAACGATTGCTTTTTTTATTAAGCCTAATTCTTCTCCATGATCGAAGTTTAATGCAACTTCTACACTAGCTCTTTGAGCTAGCTTTCTAACAATGGGAGCGATTAATTCACTATCGCAATGATTCACCATGTGTTCTTGTACGATATTGACTATAATTGGAGCGCGAAGCTCTTGAGCTGCTTCAATGACCGCTCGTGATGTTTCGATATTAAAACAATTTATTGCCATTACTGCATATCCTTCTGTATTCGCTTTTTGAAGCATGTTCTTCATTGAAACATACATAGATATATCCTCCTATTAAAATTTAATTCCTGATAAGTCTAATTGTTCTTCTACTTCTTCTATTTCAATATCATCTGCATCTGTTTTTCTTTTTTTAATAAATACTAACATAAATCCTGTAACTGCTGTTCCTGCTAGCAATGCAATAACTGCCGCTACTGGTGCTGTCATCGCTGGTATTACGAAGATTCCTCCAGATGGAACTGGACTTCCTACCCCTAAAGAGAAACTAACTGCTCCTGTAACTCCACACCCTGTAGCTGTACAAATTACTGTTCTCAATAAATCATTCATTGCGATAGGTATAACCCCTTCAGAAATCATGCATAATCCCATTGGGAATGCTACTTTAATATTTTCTACCTCGGTTTTAGTATAAATGCGTTTATTTATTATTTTAGATAATACTAAAGAGAATGTAATTCCTAATGGTGGAACCATTGCTGCTAATACTTTAATTGCTTCTGGCTCTAATATTCCTTCCATTAATAAACCATCACAGATTAAGTTTGGAACTTTACTAATAGGTCCACCAAAATCAATACACCCTAATGCTCCAATCACAAATCCATATAATACTTTAGAAGATTGATCCAATCCTGTAATAAAGTTAGTAAGTCCATCAGTTGCCCACACAATTGGCGTCCCTACTACGAAATACATTATTAATCCTGCTATAATTGATGCTAATGTTGGAATAATCATCATTGGCATTAATGCTTGTGCCCATTTTGGTACTTTCAAGTATTTTTTAATACCTAATGCTACATACCCAACGATATACCCTCCAATCATTCCTCCAAGGAATCCTGCTCCTAAGAATGAAGCGATTTGACCCATTAAGAACCCCGGAGCAATTCCTGGACGATCTGCAATAGAGTAAGAAATATAACCAGCAATAAACGAAGGTAATAATCCCATTCCAAACACTCCTAATGATGTTAATGCACTTGGAATTGTCAATGCATCTAAATCACTAATTACTTGACCACCCATCAAATTTCCAATCGCAATAAGTAACCCTGACGCTACCACTAGTGGCAACATGTAAGAAATCGCTGTCAGAGCATGTCTTTTTAATTCTCCCACAAAACTTTTCATATTATTTCCCTCTTTCTTTAATTATTTGTTAAGTTCTTCTTCAATTTTTTGAATCAATTGTTTCGGACTCTTAACACATACATTCGTTGGAACTGTGATCACTTTTTTTCCTTTAAACCGCTCCGTCCCTGTAATTGCTATATCAATAGCGAATATTGCAACATCTGCAAGTTTGATTTGTTCCATACTCAACTCATCTTCTGTACCAATTGTTCCTTGCGTTTCCACATGGATCGTATGTCCCAGACTTTCAGCAGCTCTAATCAGTTTTTCCTTAGCAATATAAGTATGTGCAATTCCTGACGTACAAGCCGCCACCACTACTATGTTCATAACCTATCTCCTTTCACTTTAGTACCTTTGTACTTATCTATATATAATTTACCATTTAATGTATCTCTATGTTTAACTTATAAAGTAACTTTAAAGTGGTATTTTTTTTATTACCAGATTCAATGTGGTAATCATTTATCCTTTAAATATTTCTTTTAACTGCTCTACCGTATTTACTTGTAGAAGTGCTTCAACAATCTCATCGTTCCCTAATTTCCCAGCAATTTGAGCCAATAATCTCATATGATTAATTGCATAGTCATGATCATTACTAACGGCAAATAAAAATATAAGTTTTACTCCGTTTCCATCTAATGTTTCCCATTCTATTTCATCTTCTAGTCTACCAATAGCAATTCCTACTTGAGTAACAGAATCGCTTTTCCCATGAGGAATAGCAATATAGTTTCCAATCCCTGTCACTCCCTCAGATTCACGTAAATATATATCTTTTATAAACTCTTCTATATCCTCTACATACCCAGCCTCATTTAGTTTCACGCTTAGCGCTCTAATAGCTTCTTCCTTACTCGTTACAGTTAATTTTAAATCAATAATTCTTTCATCTATGGCATCTAATAAATTCATTTCGTTCTCCTTTAACGTATTAAATAGTTATATAAATCTATATTGGTTTCAAACCCCTTTAATAATTGCAATTTTTCTTCAGTTTCGATCAACCTTATATATTGCTTGTAAAATTTTTGAGCTCTACTAACTTCATCTTTTGTCTCCATCTTCATAGCTAATAAAAAAACTATATCTACTTCTTCCTGATTCCACAAGATAGGTTTTTTTAATATCGCTATCGCTACTTTAGCTTGATTCACAAGACGTTGATCCCCGTGAGGCAACGCTATCCCATTTCCAATATCAGTTGATGTAACACCTTCTCTTAGCATCACTGTTTCAAAAAATTGCTTCGTAACCATTCCTTTTTTTTGTAACTTGGAAGATAATAGTTCTAATATTTCTTCCTTTGTATTACACTCTATATTTAAACAAATTAAATCAGGATCAAACAATTGATGACACTCAACATCAAAGGTATAAACAACACTTTTTTCCTCCATGTTATATTGGTTGAAATAACTATATAACTCATTGATCCAGTCATTGCTTATAATATCCTTTAACTCTTTTACTCTACTATCTTTAATTCCTAAATCGTCCGTAGTATAAATAAGATCATATTTATCATAGCATTTAATTTTGAAATCATGTACCCCGACTACATCTACGCTTACCATTCCTGCTCCTACTTTTAAAATTTTATGAACAATCAGTTGATTCGTGCTTCTCGAGTGAGTAGACACAATCAATATTTGATACATCTTTGTTTTCTTACGCTCTAAAGCCGCTTGAAAGTACAAACAAATAAAGCCCAATTCATCTTCCGTAATATTACAATCAAAGTATCTTTCAAATAAAATACTCAATCCCCACATCGCTCTAAATACATGTTTGTATTGTTTTTTTATATAATAAATTAATGTATTAGTAGCCAACGAACTGTATTTCATTCTAAATAAAGTACTTCTTAGATGAATAACTAACGATTCTTTTAATATGTTGTCATCTTTTAAATCTACTCCTAGGATGTTACTACTCATAGATATCATTTCATCTGTAAATTGAATTAATTTATCATCGTACACTTTCACCGCATCTCTATACCCTAGTTCAAAATCTTTTTCCATGAATTTAGCACATAATATTTGAATCGCTAATAAATAGATTTCATTATCTGAAAAGTTGATCGAACATTCGCTAGTTAAATATTGCATAATTGTTTTTGCAAATAAATACTCGTTATATCGTTTTAATGTTTCAATATCTTCATCTTCAATTACTATGGTGCCTCTATTCCCTCTAGAAGCTGCAACACAACAATAAACTAAAATTTCATAAAATGATTCATCCACAAATTCAAAGTTCCATTCTGTTTCAGATTTTAAAATTGTTTTTTTGATTGATTCATAGCGGATTCCAGGAAGTAAATTTATAATATTCTTTTCAATGTTTTTCACTCCTGACGCCTGTAATATTAATTGTTGTACAGCTCTACGATAACTATTTTCATCAAAATAAATAACAATTCCTTTTGTTCTGTGATTCTCTAAAATGATTCCATATTTTCTAAACCATAGTTCACAATCCTTAAGAATTTTTAAAATTGTCGGTGTGCTTAAAAATAATACACTACCTAATTTTTGACTTGTTATAATTTCTTTTTTTCTATTCTTAAAAATATAAGTTAATACCTTAAATAGTCTTTCATCATTAGATAGTATATTTCCAAAATTAATTGATTTTACTTGCTCAACATTGTACATAATAGATTTAGTTTTTTCTTGTTGATCCATAGTACAACTATACCAAACACCTATGCGAGGTTTTTTCAAAATTTCACCCAAATCATTCTTTCTTAGGAAATCATTAATTTCATTTATTTTGGTTCGTGTGGTTTTTTCTGAAACCTTTATCTGTGTGGAAATCGCATCGATTGTAAGCACGTTACCATCTAATAACAATTCCATAATTTTAATAATATAATAACTTTTCTTTTCTTCCTTCATAAGTCCTCCTGTTTCTACAGTATACATTTTTTTATACTGTAATTTAAAATATATAACTACCATTTTAATACGGTAATTTTTAATTCAGTAGTTATCTATTTAAATTAAATTTACCATATTTACTATTTAGATTCCTTCGATTCACTATCATTATGAAAAAGACTACCTGCTACCACGCTCTAATTGTGAGAGGGTTCTTCTTGTTCAATTTAAATCATAAAATTAACCTGTAGCATATACAATAAATAACACATATATATTCATGTCCATTTCAAATGGTATTATAAAATTAATAGATTGTTAAGTGCTAATCGTAATAATGTATTAATTATTTAAATATACTTTAATGATTAAAATATAATTTGTATATAAAAAAAAGTGTTGATTAGAACACTTATTTTAGGTAATATACGTCCCGTATTATACAGCACAGATATAAAAAAACCTATCATTTTGATAGGTTTAATAATTATTTAGCGATAACTTTTTTTATGTAAGCTTGAACTTCTTCAGCTGTATCAAATGATAAACATTTTTCTGCGGCTAATTCCATTTCTTTTTTACTTAATGAGTTAATTACTTTTCTAGCACCTAAGATAGATGTTGCACTCATAGAGAATTCATCTAATCCTAATCCTAATAAAATTGCTACAGCATCTGGTTCCCCAGCCATTTCTCCACACATTCCAGCCCATTTACCTTCTTTATGTGCTCCATCGATAGTCATTTTAATTAAACGTAAGATTGATGGGTTGTAAGGTTGGTATAAGTAAGCTACTTTTTCACTCATACGGTCAGCTGCCATTGAATATTGAATTAAATCGTTAGTTCCAATTGAGAAGAAATCTGCATGTTTAGCAAATTGATCAGCTAATACTGCTGCTGCAGGAATCTCAACCATCATACCAATTTCAATATTTGCATCAACTGCAATACCTTCAGCAATTAATTTAACTTTTTCATCTTCAAAAATAGCTTTTGCATCACAGAACTCTTTGATTGTTGCAATCATAGGGAACATAATACATAATTTACCGAATACTGATGCACGACATAACGCTCGTAATTGTGTACGGAAAATATCTGTGCGATCTAAACATAAACGAATTGCTCTATATCCTAAGAAAGGGTTCATTTCTTCTGGGAATGTAAAGTAAGGAAGAATTTTATCTCCACCTATGTCTAATGTTCTAACAACTACTTTTTTACCATTCATTCCTTCTAAAACTGCTTTATATGCAACGAATTGTTCTTCTTCAGTTGGGAATTCTTGAGAGTTCATGTACAAGAATTCTGTACGGTATAGTCCAACACCTTCTCCACCATTATTTACAACACCTTCAACATCAGCAGGAGTTCCAATATTTCCAGCTAATTCTACATGGTGCCCATCAGTTGAAACAGATGGAGCGTCTTTTAATACTTTTAATGCTTCTTTTTCTGCTAAGAAAGTAACTTTTTTAGCTTCGAATTCTGCTATTTGTTCTTGTGTAGGATTTAATACAACATCTCCTGTAATTGCATCCATTGCAATTACATTGTTGTGGTTAGCTTCTTCTAAAATTCCGCTACATCCAACAACTGCAGGTATTTCTAAACTTCTAGCCATGATAGCTGAATGACTTGTTCTTCCTCCGATAGAAGTAACAAACCCTTTTGCATATTCATTTAATTGTGCTGTATCACTTGGTGTTAAGTCATGAGCAACAATAATTGAGTTTTCATTAATTGCACCTAAATCAGGAATAATAGCTCCCATTATGTTAGCTTTTAAACGGAAAGTAACATCTTTAACATCTGCTGCTCTTTCTCTAAAGTAATCATTGTCCATAGATTCAAACATAGCAACCGTTGTATTCGCAACACATTCAGCCGCGAATTCTGCATTCACTTTGTCATTTGTAATCATTGAAATAATTTGTCCACCAAATTCTGGATCTCCAGCCATCATTAAATGCGCATCGAAAACTGCAATTTCTTCCACAGAAAGTTTTCCAGCTGCCGTAGCTCTTTCTTTAATTCCTTCAATATCAGATTTTGTAACTTCTAATGCATCATTAAACTTAGCAATTTCTGCTTCTGAATCTGCACAATCTTTTTTTACAATATCCAGTACAGGAACTTCTAATTTATAAACTTTTGCTACAGCAATACCAGCTGAAGCCGCGATACCTTTTAACATCTAATTTCCTCCTAAGTGACTTTATTATAATATATTTTTAATAAGTCTATTCGTCTTATATTATAACAAAGCATCCCCGTATAGGCAATGAAGAAATGAATCAATGGCACCTTTTTTATACATAATATATTCTTCTTCACTAAAATACTGTTGATAGTAATTTCCAACGCTACTTTCCATGTATTCTCGTCTAATAATGTAGGCATATTCCAATCGTAATCCTTCCAGTATATGTTCAACTTTATCTTTCATTGATAAACATGAATAGACACCCATATTTTCGTTTATTCTTCCACTGTCATCGTTTAATAATAGTAACGAATCCTTATACATTTTGATTGCATTAGTTACTAACTTTTCTTTGTCATACTCACTCACTGTATATATATTCATAAGACCCTCCTATACATATATATGTACAAGATTCATAATAATCCCTAAAACATAAAAATGGATGCCCAATTGGCATCCATTTTATATAAACAGTAAGTAGAAAATAAAATAAACAATGGCTACAATAATCATAACAATTGGTACAAAAGTGATAAACGCTGCAATAAACATTGCTAAAGCATCGTTCTTTTCAAATTCAACATCTTTGTATAAATCATCCGCATCTTTTGCAGTCATCTTTTTCATTCTTTTTTTCAAAAAACTCATACTAGAAATTTTCGCTCATTTCTGGGTCAGTTTTGTGACAAGCAACAAAATGTCCATCTTCAATTTCACGCCATCTAGGATTCACTTGTTTACATACATCACATGCAAACTCACAACGTGTATGGAATTTACATCCTTTTGGAGGATTAATCGGACTTGGTATATCCCCCTCTAAAATATGTAATTCTCTATTATTTATATCTGTCGTAGGAATTGCATTCATTAATGCTTGTGTATATGGATGTGCAGGATTTTTGAAGATATCTTCAGAATTCGCTAATTCAACCATATTTCCTAAATACATAACTCCAATACGATCAGAGATATATTTAACAACACTTAAATCATGAGTAATAAATAAGTATGTAAGATTTTCTTGTTCTTTTAAATCTTGTAATAAATTAATTATTTGAGATTGGATAGAAACATCTAGTGCTGATACAGCCTCATCACATACAATAAACTTAGGTTTTAATGCAAGTGCTCTAGCAATTCCAATACGTTGTCTTTGTCCACCAGAAAATTGGTGAGAATAACGATGTAAGAAATATTTATCCAACCCACATTTATCCATAATAGATAATACGTAATCTTCTAATTCATGGCTACCTTTCGGATATACATTATGAGCAGTTAATGCCTCAGATATAATTTGCCCTACAGTTAGTTTTGGATTTAAAGAACTATATGGATCTTGAAAGATAATTTGAATATCTTGGCGTAACAGACGTAATTCAGACTTACTTAACAAAGTTAAATCTAAGCCAGTATCGTATTCTGCTTCTGCTCTTTCAAAATCTGCTTCATTACTCAATGATTGTTTCATTGTTGCAATACGGCTTGCAATTTCATCCATTTGAACTTCTAAAGTTTTAATTTCTGAACTGATTTCTCCATTGCTTTTAACATATAATTCAGCAACTTTGCATCCTATTGTATATTGTTCTAAAAGAATTTTAGAAACTGCAGATAAATCAGAGCTAAACATTAATCCACCTGCTAAACGTGCAAGTACATTAAAGTTCTTTTTCTCTTCATCATGTGTTTTATGATTTTCATCTTCTAGATGCTCTTGTGAAGCACTTAGTGCTTTTTTATACTTAGTCACATTCGCATTTAATTTCTTTAAAATGGTAGTAACATATGCAGGTTTCACCTCATAGATACTTTTTCCATAATAAACTGTATTCCCTTGTGTTTGAGGATACAATTGAAGTAATACTCTACCTAAAGTAGATTTACCACAACCACTTTCTCCAACTAAACCAAATGTTTCACCTTCTCTAATTGATAAGGTAATTCCATCATTTGCTTTTACATATAATTGTTCTTTTGAAAATATACTAGATTTTTTCATAGGAAAATGTTTCTTTAAATTTGATATTCTAACTAGTTCTTTTTGTTGACTCATTATTCTTCTCCTCTCTTCACAGGATAGTGACAACGAATCAAATGATTTGGCGCTATTTCACTTAATTCAGGATTTTCTTTATGACATATTTCTTTTGCATATTTACAACGTGGTGCAAATCTACATCCACTTGGCAATGCTAAAGGATGTGGCACTGAACCTGGAATTGCTTCCAACCTTGCATTTCTATCAGAATCTAATCTTGGAATAGAAGTTAAAAGTCCTTCCGTATAAGGATGTAGGAACGTAGTTGGATGGAATATTGAATCCACCGGCGCTTGTTCTACTACTTGCCCACAATACATAACTGCAACATCATCAGCCATTTGGTTAATAACACCTAAATCATGTGTAATAAACATAATACTTGTTCCTAAATCAGCTTGTAATTCATTCATTAGTTTTAATATTTGAGCTTGAATAGTAACGTCTAGAGCCGTTGTAGGCTCATCTGCTATTAGTAACTTCGGACGACATGCTAAGGCCATAGCAATCATAACACGTTGTCTCATCCCACCAGATAATTGGAAAGGATAAGAATTACATATCTTCTCAGGGTTATGAATTTTCACTTGCGCTAATACTTCAATTGTTTTTTTTCTGGCTTCTTTTTTGCTAACACCTTGGTGAAGCATTAACACTTCACCAATTTGACGCTCTACTGTAAATACAGGATTTAATGATGTCATTGGCTCTTGGAATATCATTGAAATTGAGTTTCCACGAATTTTTCTTAACTCATCAATCGAGCATTTAGAGATGTCTTGTCCATTAAACAAAACTTCTCCTTCATATATTTTTTGGTTGTGTTCAAACAATCTAAGTACTGACATAGCAGTTTGAGATTTCCCACTTCCAGATTCACCTACAACTCCTAATGTTCTTCCTTGACCAATTGTCAAAGTAACTCCATTAACAGCTTTAATTAAACCTTTTTTTGTATCAAAATATGTGTGTAAATTTTTGATTTCTAATAAATTATTCATATCCTTCACCTACTTCTCGTTAGCCTTAGGATCGATCGCATCAGATAACGCCGTCCCAATAAAGTTAATTCCTATAGCTGCGATAACTACACACATTGCTGGTAAAACCCATCTCCACCAATAATTTTCAATCGCTTCACTATTTGTTACACTATTTAACATATTTCCCCAAGACGCTTGTGGATTAGCAACTCCGAATCCTAGATATGATAATCCAGATTCAGTTAACATAAATCCTGCATAACTTAAAGTCATATTTACAATACAAATACTAACTACATTCGGAAGAACGTGTGATATAACAATATTCACTTCTTTCACTCCTAATGCTCTAGCAGCAAGCACGAAATCTTTTTCACGCTCAACTAATATTTGTCCACGAACTAGACGCGCTAATCCTGGCCAACTTAATAATCCTAAAATAACCATAATCATATTAATTCTTGTAGAAGGACTTACTTCACTTCCTACAATACTACTTAATGTAATAACGATTGGCATAAATGGAATTGACATAATAATTTCACCAAAACGCATTAATAAGTTATCTACTTTACCACCGATAAATCCAGATAACATACCAATTAATAAACCTAAGAAAGTTGAAATCACAGCAGCGATAACTCCTACACTTAATGTCACAGTTCCCCCTGACATCAGACGCTTAAGTAAATCTCTACCGAATTCATCTGTTCCAAATAAGAATCCATTGTTTCCCCAAGTCGCTACTTCTCCACTTGTATTAACTGCATACATTTGGAAATAACCTGCGAATAATGTATCTAAATTTTCAACTGTCGGAGCATCTAACTCACCTAATGAGTTATCTCCCCATGCATAAATATCTTCATCTGTTGCTACAAATAATGAGTTTTTTCCACTAGCGATTTGAAGAACTTCTCCTTCAATTTCAGGAACTTTTAATAATCCGTGAGTTTGAGATCCCCAAACATGGATATTTCCTTCATCATCTAATGCTAACCCATTACGATAAGACATTGTTACATCTACAACATTGACACTACCATCTGTTAATTCAGTTGGTATTTGAGCAACATCACTTCCTGTTACACCTACCGAGGCTACTGTACCATCATCTAGTAACAGTAACATGTTATAAGTTGCACAAGTCACATCAATTATTTTACCTTGAATGTCAGCTGGAATTTTATCAACTTTAGAACTCAGTACAGATCCCCAAGCATACACTTCGTTATCTGTTGTTAATACAGCTGAATACGCTTCACTCGCGTAAATTTGTTCAATTTCTTTACCTCTTAAATCTTGTTCAAGTTCGAAATTAACTTCTGATTGAGAGAATGAGTTATAACCCCATCCATATATTTCTCCATCTTCACCTAATGCTAATACATGACGATCTCCTACTGCTATTTGCGAGTATTTTCGTTCTAATGTACCTTCAGGCAAATCTAAAGATTCATTTGTGCTTACACCCCAAGTATAAATATTTCCTTGTTCATCTAAACCAACACTGAATGAAACCCCAGACTGAATGTCTACGATACCATTTTCTTCTAATTCAGATGGAACACTTAAATATCCTGTTCCTGGACTAATATTTCTTAACGTTGATTCCGTATATGTAAGACTTACATCGTAGTAGGCATTTCCTGCAAAAGAAAACACACAAATTGCAGTAAATAAAACTATTCCTACAATTGCTAGTTTATTAGCAAAAAAGTTACGAACGATTACTCTCATTGGAGTAAGTATTTCTTCTTCTTCTAAATTATTCATTACTTCATTACTTTTTCTTACATTAAACATATTTTTAAGAGAACCTAAAAATGATGTTTTTTTATTATTATTTTTCATCTTTTGTCCTCCTAATCCAATTTAATACGTGGATCTACTACTGCATACAGTAAATCTGCGATAAAGTTAGTTAATATATAAATGAATGCATAGAAGAAGTTCATCACAATAATTAACATTGCATCACGACTATTTAATGCTTTTATTAATACTGTTCCTAACCCTTCCCATCCAAATACTGATTCTGTAATCATAGACCCTGTAAACAGCGTCCCAATACTAGAAATAACTATTGTTATTACAGGAATTAAAGCATTACGGAATGCATGTGAATAAATTACCACTTTCTCCGTTAATCCTTTACTTCTTGCAGTTCTTATATAATCTTGATTGATTGATTCTAACATAGAGTTACGTACATATTGAATCGTTCCTGCTAAAGATATTAATGTTAATGTGGTAACTGGTAACACTAAATATCTTAGCCATTCCAATAGATTAAATCCATCTAATTGCATAGGCATTCCCCCAATTGGGAACCATCCTAGTTTAATTGCAAATAAATAAATTAAACACATGGAAACAAAGAATGCAGGTACACTACGTCCAGTCAGCGAAAATACTTGCCAAAACCTATCGACAAAGGTACCTTTTTTAACTGCACATTGAATTCCAGCATATATTGAAATTGAAAGAGAGAAGAATAACACAAATACATTAAGTGCGATTGTGTTAACTAATGGGTCTTTTATTACTGACACAACTTGTTTGTTGTAACTTGTTGAGAACCCTAGCTCACCTTGAGCTAAATTTGAAATCCAAGCAACGTATTGCTCAGGTAAACTTTTATCCAATCCTAATCTTTCTTCCCAGTAAGCATATTGTTGATCATACTGTTCTGCTTTTACACCTTGGATCATGTGAACTACAGGATCTCCTGGCATTGCTTTAGATATACCAAATAGCAGCACAGATATTACAAATAATACTGGAATGATTGACAGGACACGTTTAATACAATATTTTATCATTTTAAATTTCCTCCATACCTTTTAACAATAAAATGATAGGACGATTAACATCCTATCATGTATAAATTAGATAAACTTTATAAATACTATAAACTTATATAATTTAATTATTCAGCCCATTTAATTTTACAAATCATTTTTGACCAGTCAAATAATGGAGATGTATCAACACCTTCTAAACTTGAATTGTAGAAATCAAAGTAAGAATTTGAGTAAATTGGAATCATTGGTAAATAGTCGTTCCATGCTTGTTGGAATGTTAACCATTTAGCAGCATATGCATCACGATCAGTACTTGAAGTAGAACGTAAATCCATAATTAATGCATCTAACGTTGGATCACTTGTTTGCGTAGAATTTTGCCATGTTCCAAAGTAATCTGAGTGATATGAGTAATATGGATCGTACACTGGTGTAAATCCAACAGCTAAGTTAAATGTGTGATATCTATCTTCTACTGCATCATCATAACGATAGTAGTAAGCACTTAATAATGCATCGAAATCCCCACGAGTAATCGAGAAGTCAATTCCTACTAATCCACTGTTTGCGTTGAATTGGTTTTCAACAGTATCTGTAACTGTGTTATCGTCTGTTCCAAAATGTTTAATTTCTAACACTTCTTTTGCAGAGTTATAACGGTAGTACTCATTATCTGCAGTTGCTTTTTCAGCATCCCATAAAGTTACTCCATCAGCTTCGTATAGGTAATCTGTTTTATCTAATGATGCATTTGCATTAGCGATTGAATATGAATAGTAATTCAATTCTTCAATTGCATCAGCATTTTCTTGATACATCCATTGAGAAACACCGTAATCAGCAGCAACACTTGTTCCGTAACCACCTAATACAGAGTTAATAATTTCATCGTTATCTAAAATATAAGCGATTGCATGACGAACTTCTTTAATAGCAGTTGCCCCATGTTCATTAGCCATAGCTACGTATCCGTAACCACTTCTTGCATAATTAGATTCAGCTAAATTACCTGCTTCTATTTCTTTTTTAGCTTTTTCAATTTTATCACCTTCAACAACACCATTAATGATGTCTACATCTCCAGCAATTAATTGGTCAACATCTGTAGATTGATCGATATATTTAACAATTACTGTAGGAATTGTAGGTAAATCTCCATCTGGATCTCCAGCGTATTCTTCGTTAATTTCTAATGTAACAATTTGATTTTTGAAAGATACGAATTCGTATGGTCCACATGACACAGTCGGAGCAAAACGGAATGCACCTTCTCCATCAGCAACTACTGCCATATCTCCAGCTAAATCAGCTGCATCAATATAAGCACCTTCTGGTGTAGAAAGAACTTTTGATTCTGGTGAGAATATATGTTGTGGTAATGGTTTAACAGAAACATAATTCATTTCATAGAAATAAGGTAGTTCTGCTGCATCAATTGTTAATGAGAAGTTATAATCATCAATTAATTGTACCGCCGCAAAAGCGTTTGCAGTACCTTCATGATATGCATCATACCCAATTAATCCATCCCCTTCTTCACTAGCAGCTCCTGCAGTTACCCAAGCTTTTCCAGCTTGCCATAACATAGAAAACGCATAGTCATTAGCGTCAATTGTTTCACCGTCACTCCAAGTTAAATCTTCGTTAACTGTGAAAGTATATGTTTTTGAACCGTCTTCATTTGTAAGAGTTTCAACTCCTGCCATTGCCGTTTCATCAAGTAAGAAATCTTCTTCTTTTTGGTCGAAGTTGTATGTTTCATATCCTGTTAATAAGTTTTTAACATATAGATCATAACTACTGTTTCCAAACCCTTCCATGAAGTCTCCTGAAATTTCAGGCGTTCCAACGATTAATGTATCTCTAGCTTCAGTATCACCGCTACCACATGCGACTAAACTTAACCCCATTAGAGAACATAATGTAAATTTGAATAATTTTTTCATAAATATTCATTCTCCTCTCTCTTTCATTATTTTTTAATGATGTGTTTATTATAGTACAATAATCACATTAATGCAAGATTTTATACACTTATTTTTCACACAAACTGACTCTTGTTTCAATTATTTGCATAAAATGTAATTATTTACATTTTATGCAAATAATTGAAGGCTTTTCACATGTAAATAATCAATTCACTCTAAATCCATAAGAATCAACTCCGCCTTCTCCTATCATAAAAAAAGAGCTTTCGCTCTTTTAGAATGTGAAATCTCCATTTTCGAACACTGAAACTCTTGTTCCATCTTGTTGAACACCTTCAATATTCATACACTTACTTCCAAACATAAAGTCTACATGTGTCATCGAATGATTACTACCTACCTCATTCAACTCTTCTTGACTCATTTCAACACCTCCTTTAACATTCATAGGGTACGCTCTACCTAACGCTAAATGACATGAAGCATTTTCATCAAATAATGTATTATAGAATAACGTATTACTCATTGAAATGGGTGAGCTATAAGGAACTAAAGCAACCTCTCCGATATACGCACTTCCTTCATCAAATTCAATTAACGACGTTAGCGTACTCAAATCATTGCTCGCACTGTATTCAACTACTTTACCATTTTTGAACGTCAGTGAAAATTCATTTATTAATGTTCCATTATAATCCAACGGTTTCGTTGTTACTACCGTTCCATTAACCCCGTATTTATAAGGCATACTAAATATTTCTTCTGTCGGCATATTCGCATTAAATTCGACACCATTTGCATTGTATTCACTTCCACCAGCCCAAATATGATCTTTTACTAAGTCAATCGTTATATCAGTTCCAACTTCATTTTTAAAATGTAATGACTTAAAATTATAATCATTTAAAATCGTTTCTCTCGCTCCAAGCGCTTTATTGTGTGTTTTCCAAATCGCAATTGGATCGTTATCTTCACTTACATGCACCGCAAATAACACTTTATCCCACAACGCCGCTAACGCATCATTTTCACTTAACTCCGGAAACACTTGTTTAGCCCAACGTACATTAGGTACTGCAATAATCGACCACTGAGATTTATTTGCCATCGTAATTTCTCTAGCTTCTTTGAATTTTTCTCCTCTAACTTTCATACTTTCACTTATTTTTTCTGCATCGATTCCACCCATAATACCAGGCGTATCACTAATAATATGTAATATTGCTGCGCCTGCTCTTAGTTTCGCAACTTTTTGTTCAACCATCCATTCAGGAACATCACATAAACTTTCTACACTTTGAGATTCATAGTGCAAACGTGAAATCAAATCATCTCCCCAGTTTACTATAACTTCACTAGCTCCTACTTTATACGCTTCCTCTACCGCATATCTAGTAATTTCTACTGCCTCGACAGAAGTATTGATTATTAACGCTTGTCCTTTTTGCACATTTGCGCCCATGACAACACCTAGCCGTGCATATTTTCTTAATATTGTTTCATTCATATTATTACCTCCCATTTTCTATATCATATCATAACTATTTTAAATCTGTCTATAAAAGTATTCAAGCATCACGCGAATAATTTATAACCTCATATCAATCTTTGTCCTTTTACATAAACTAGAATGATTAATAACAATATGTATTCCACTTTAGAATTGAACCTTTTCACTTACTGTTTAATATGATATGATAATTCATAGAAAAAGGTAGCACCATGAACAATCAACAAAATCAATTAAATGATAAAACTATTACCCGAATCGCTTCTTTCTTTAAAGTCATCGGCGATGAAACTAGAGTGAAAATAATATATACCTTAGCCAATGGTGAATTAAGTGTAAATGCAATTGCTCAAACTTTATCAATGACTCAATCTGCTATCTCACATCAACTTAAGTCACTTAAGTTAGAAGGTTTTGTTCAATCTCGTAGAGATGGGAAAAACATTTATTATTCATTAGATGATGAACATATTGTGGATCTACTACATACAGCATCGATACATATTCAACATAAAATACAGGAAGAACAATAAGTTCTTCTTTTTTTATACAAAAAAATACAACCAATCATATTGATTGGTTGTATTGCGTCATCTTTGGTCTTCTATTAGTTTTGGTCTTCTGCTTGTTTTTTCAATTTAGCCCAACGTTTTTGTGCATCATTTCTTGTTTTTTCAAACAATTTATATGCAGTTTCACCTTTGATTACTGGCAATTGTGAGTAACGAGTTTCTGATAAGATAAAGTCTTGGAATTTATCGAAATCAGGTTCTTTACTATCAACAGTTAATGGTTTTTCATTTCTCGGATCAAAACGGTATAAGTTTAAGTATCCACATTCAACAGCTTTCGCTTGTGTTCTTTGGTGATTACTTAATCCACCTTTAATTCCATGTTCTACACAAGGAGAGTAAGCAATAATTAATGATGGTCCATCATAGCTTTCAGCTTCTTTAATCGCCTTGATTGTTTGAACTTTATTTGCTCCCATTGCAATACTTGCAACATACACATGTCCATAAGCCATAGCGATTTGACCTAAGTCTTTTTTCGCAGTTGCCTTACCACCAGCAGCGAATTTCGCAATACTCGCAGCTTGACTAGCTTTACTTGATTGTCCACCTGTATTAGAGTAAACTTCAGTATCTAATACTAATACATTAACATTTAATTCATTCGCTAAGACATGGTCTAATCCACCGTATCCGATGTCATATGCCCATCCATCTCCACCAACAATCCAAACAGATTTAGAAACTAAATCTCTTTCATATTTTAATAATTCTTTAACTGCTTCGTTACTACTAGCTTTTGTTAATTTAACTATTTCCGCTTTTATTTCGCGTTGTGCTAAACGATCTCCTTGAACAGACATATATTTAGTAAACACTTCTTTTAATTCAACTTCTACATCATTGATTGTTTTTTCAATGATATCTAAGATCGTTCCTTCTTTAAATGTTTGAGCCAATGCCATTCCGTATCCATATTCTGCATTGTCTTCAAATAATGAGTTAGCCCAAGCAACTCCTTCTCCATTTTCATCATTCACAAAAGGAGATGAAGGAGTACTACTAGAGTAAATCATTGAACATCCTGTCGCGTTTGCTACTAACATATCTTTTCCAAATAATTGAGACACTAATTTATAGTAAGGAGTTTCTCCACAACCTGGACATGCCCCACTTACTTCAAAGTAAGGAGTCATAAATTGTGATTCTTTCACTAAGTTAACTGAATGGAATCCTAATTTTGGTTTTGTTTCTTTATATAAGTAATCAGCCAATGGAGCTTGATCAAGTTTTTCTTTGATATCTACCATTTCTAACGCTTTATTTCCTGCTTTACCTGGACATTCAACAACACATAATCCACACCCTACACAGTTATCTGGTGATACTTGAATACGGTATGCAAAGTCTTCACAACCTTTACCCATTGCTTTAATTGTTTTAAAGTCTTTAGGTGCATTTTTAACTTCTTCATCAGTTAACATAAACGGACGAATTGTTCCATGTGGACATACATATGAACAGAATCCACATTGAATACATGATTCTGGATGCCAAGTTGGTACTTGCGTAGCAATCGTACGTTTTTCTTTATAAGATACATTATTTCTTAATGATCCATCTAATAAATCGTATTTCATGAATGCACTAACTGGCATATCATTACCTTCTAAACGATTAATAACTGAAACATGATTATCGAAGTATTCATCTCCTGTTTTAGCATGTGTCGTATTGAATGGTAAATCTAACCAAGCAGCATCTACTGTGATTTCAACTAATCCATCTTTACCTGCATCAATTGCTTTATAGTTCAATTCAACAATTTCATTACCTTTTTTAGAGTATGATTTTTTTGCTGCATATTTCATTAAATCCATTGCAGTTGCATATTCCATAATTTGTTCATTCAATGCGAAGAATGCACTTTGTAAAATTGTATTTGTTCTTCTACCCATTCCAATACTGCTTGCAATTTCAGTCGCATCAATAATATAGAATTTCGCATTGTGTTTCGCTAATTGTACTTTCATACGATTTGGCATTTGTTTCACGATTTCTTCAGCACTAAACGTAGTATTCAATAAGAATGTACCACCTTTTTTAAGTGATTTAAGTAAATCATATTTAAACATATATGAATCTAATGAACATGAAATAAAGTCAGCTCTATTAATGTAGTAAGTACTACGAATCGGTGATTTACCAAAACGTAAATTACTTCTTGTTACCCCACCAGCTTTTTTAGAATCATATGCAAAGTATGCTTGTACATATTGGTCTGTATTATCACCAATAATTTTAATTGAATTTTTATTTGCTGAAACAGTTCCATCAGAACCTAATCCCCAGAATAAACAAGAAGTATAATCTGCATCTACTTCAAATTCAGGGTCGATTGCTAATGATAAATGAGTTACATCATCATTAATTCCGATTGTGAATTCTTCATTTGGTGATTTTAATGCTAACATTGTAAATACCGCTTGAATTTGAGCAGGAGTCGTATCTTTACTTCCCATTCCATAACGTCCACCAACAATATTTACTGCGTGGCCTTTTAATGCATGTAATACATCTAAGTATAATGGTTCTCTAGCACCCATTTCTTTAGTACGATCCAACACTGCGATTTGTTTCACTGATGCTGGTAATACTTTAGTTAAATATTTAGTAGAGAAAGGACGGTATAAATGAACTTTAATCATTCCTACTTTTTCTCCAGATTTATTCATTGTATCAATTGTTTCTTTTGCAGTTTCTGTAACAGAACCCATCGCAATAACAATTCGTTCTGCGTTTGGATCTCCATAATAAGTAAACGGAGCATACTCTCTTCCTGTATATTCAGAAACTTTTTCCATGTAATCTGCAACGATTTCAGGAACTACTTCATAATGTTTATTTTGCGCTTCTCTTCCTTGGAAGAAAATATCATCATTTTCTGCACCACCACGAGTTACTGGATTTGTATGTGGATTTAAAGCATTTGCTCTAAATTTTTCAACTGCTTCCATATCTAATAATGATCTTATGAAATCATATTCCATTACTTCTACTTTTTGTATTTCATGAGATGTTCTAAACCCATCAAAGAAATGAATAAAAGGTACACTACCTTTGATTGCTGCTAAATGTGCTATTCCTGCTAAATCCATACTCTCTTGAACCGAGTGAGATGCAAGCATACAAGCACCAGTTTGGCGACAAGCATACACATCTTCGTGATCTCCAAATATATTTAATGCACGACTCGCTAATGCACGAGCAGCTACATGTATAACTCCTGGTAATAATTCCCCACTCATTTTATAAATATTAGGAATCATCAATAATAATCCTTGTGACGCAGTAAATGTAGTTGCTAATGTACCACCTTGTAAAGCTCCATGCACTGCTCCACTTGCTCCACCTTCAGATTGTAATTCACTAACTTTTACTCTTTGTCCAAATACGTTTTCACGCCCTTGTGTAGCCCATGCATCAACCGATTCTGCCATCGGTGACGACGGTGTAATTGGATAAATACCCGCTACTTCAGATAATGCATATGCACAATGTGCTGCAGCCGTGTTTCCATCCATCGACATGAATTTTTTTTCCATCAAAAAATCCTCCTTATGTAATTAGTTTTATTATACGCTTATTCCTAGCTTATTAAAAGCACTTAACACTAAAAAAGAAGGAAAATTCCTTCTTTATAATTTATAGATTATTTTTTCTGGATTCGTAATTATTTTTGCTTCATAGTTACTTCCTATATTTGTGAAAATAATTTCATTTTCATGCGTAACCCCATCTAACATATAGCGAAACTCATTCGTTTCACTTATGCCAGACACCTTCACTTCTTGGTCTTTCGCTAACTCTAAAGATAAACAATACGCATTGCCTTCATTCAATTCATATAACTGATCATTAACACTCGCCACATACGTGCCCGTGTTCACTACTTCATTACTTGCTAACGTACCTATTCTTTGTTCAATAGTCACATTCCCGTTTATCTCAACATCAGATTTAGTTTCTATCATGTACACTACCGTGTCTTGATCTACATAAACATATCCATCTTCTTCTGCTTTACCATTTATCTCATAGCGTATATTGCTATCATCATGTGCATCCATTACACGATAATAACCTTTTTTTATTCCTGATAAAATTGCACTAAATCCATTATTTTTATCTAACACAACCACTTCATCTTGATATCCTTCAATAATGACTTCATATGATTGATCTACACTCGGTATAATTAAATGACCATCTTCTTCAATGAAGCGTTGTATTCTCATCATAAATGTTTCTACGATTTGGGTATGTCCAATAATTCGTACATCACTATCTTGATCCACAATAAATTCTGCAACGCAAACAACGTTTCCGTTTACTTCATATCTTACTAATGGATCCAGTGATTCTACTCTAATGCAATCATTTTTATCAAATTCCAATAACACACTAAAATGATTCATGCAATTTAACGTATATTCTTTATACGCTTTTCCATCATACACTTTCACTTCAAAACTTTGTGTACTATCCGGTAACACTAGGGTATCTCCTGTATCATCCCACCGTGTTATTCTCACACAATGAGTTTGTGCTTCTTCGTGGGTTTCACTCACTACCGTGTTTTCCATTCCCTCCAAGTAAAATTTGTTGATTTCTTGTTTTACTCCATTTACATCGTAAATTAATCGTTCGCCTTCGTTTATTTTTTCATGCAATTCATACCAACCTTCGCTCAATCCATCAAATTGAATTTGGTAGTGATTGTCACAGCTCAATTCAAATGGGTAGTTTTTTCCATTTCCACTTAACACCATAGGATACGAACCTTCTAAGCCCATCTCTTGATTACATGCATCGAAGCGTTTCTTCGATATTTGTACGTTGGTTAAACATGCTTTCGATTTCATCACAAGACACACTTCTTGATGTTTCGTGTCAAAACAAATTTGGGCATGATTCATCGTTTGCCCATTCACAATGTAATACTCAATTTCTTGGTCTATTCCTACCACCATATACGTTGCATTCAGTAACGCATATAAACTCGCGCTAAAACAGTTGCTAGCTTCTAATACCTGATAGTATGCTATTCCACAAGTCGTTACACTTACAATGCATTTTATATGTTCATTTGGCATTACTAATTTGCCATTAACCTCTTCTTTTAAACAAATAACTAATTTATTTTCACTGCACAGATTCATTTACTTATCTCCCATCTTTGATTAGTAATGTATGTGTATGTGCTGTAGTGTCAAAATATATCGTTTGTGAAGGTTCATATACTTGCATGGTGTCATTCGTTTCTATTCTAATATACCCTTCGTGTATATTATCTAATAACAACCTGCCTTCGCCTTCATTCATGCATACATCATAATAATCGATATAATTTGATTGATCTATCAATTTCAATCGAATCTTTTCTTTATTACTAAGTATCTTAATGATTAATCTTCCTTTTCCCTTACATCTACACCCCATACATTCCCTCATTCCTATTACATCATATGTAAGAAATATAAATTTGTGCAAAAAAAATAACTAGCTTACCTAGTTATTTCCTTTAATTTTCTATATAGTTGCGCAATCGGTAACCCTACAATATTATTATAGTCTCCTTTGATTGACTCTACAAACAAGCATCCTTTGTCTTGAATTCCATAAGATCCTGCCTTATCATTACATGCTTTACTCTTAATATATTCATCAATCAATGATTCATCTAACTCATAAAAAGTAACTTCACTTTTTTCATAAAATAGTTCATTTCCTTTGGGATGAATAATCGCAACACCTGTATACACCTGATGTGTCCTATTTGATAATTGTTGTAACATCTGTTTTGCATGTTCTGGATTTTTTGGTTTCCCCAAAATTTGATCATCTATAACTACAATTGTATCTGCTCCTATCACTATATCGTTTGGGTAATCCTCTGCAATAACTTGTGCTTTCGTTTGCGCGACTTGCATAAGTGCTTCTTCCAAACCTAATGACATGTCAAAATCTTCTTGTGTTCTTTTTGCTTTTGTTTGAAAATTCATTCCAATTTGTGTCAATAATTCTCTTCTTCTAACTGATTCACTTGCTAAGATAATCTTTTGCATTTTTTACCCCTATTTAACTTCTCGACGCCAATTTCTAGTATCTTCTATATTTCCCCATTGTATGTTTGTTAGTTCATCATAAATACGTTGCGTTAACGTTCCTATTTTAAATTCATTAATGATTTGAATATTTCCTTTATAGTTCAATTCACCAATTGGAGATATGACAGCTGCTGTTCCTGTTCCGAACGCTTCTTTTAGTCTACCGTTTTGTGCATATTCCATTAAATCATCGATACATAAATGACGCTCACTTATCGTGTATCCCCATTCTTTTAAAATTGCGATACATGAATCTCTAGTAACTCCTGGAAGCACACTTCCTTCTAATGGAGCTGTCACGATTTCATCATCAATCAAAAACATCGCGTTCATCGTTCCTACTTCTTCTACATATTTACGGTGTACACCATCTAACCATAAGACTTGTGTATACCCTAATTTCTCTGCTTTTACTTGTGCTGCTATACTTGCTGCATAGTTTCCACCGCATTTAGCAAATCCTGTACCACCTACTACAGCACGTACATATTCGTCTTCTACATATATTTTAACTGGATTTACACCTTCTGGATAATAAGCTCCCACCGGTGATAATACAATTATAAATTTATAACTTTTCGAAGGATGTACTCCTACACCAACTTCTGTCGCAAAACAAAATGGACGTATGTATAGAGAGGTCCCTTCATTGGTAGGAATCCAGTCTTCTTCATAAGAAACAATCGCTTCTACCGCTTCTACAAATAATTCTTCTTCTAATTGTGCCATGCATAAACGCTCATTTGATTTCATCAATCGTTGTGCATTCATTTCAGGTCTAAACAAAAATATTTTACCATCATTTTTATATGCTTTTAGTCCTTCAAACGTTTCTTGCGCATAATGTAGCACCATACTTGCAGGATCCATCGGAATTGGAGCATATGGCGTAATTTGAGCATTGTGCCAACCTTCCGCTTCATTCCAATCCATCACAAACATATGATCACTAAAATAAGACCCAAACCCTAACGTATTTTGATCTGGTTTTTCTTTTAATACACTAGCTCTCGTTACTTTAATTTCCATGTTGTACCCCTTTGTTTCATTTTTTTATTAATATACTACTTTTTACTAGAAAATGCAACTTAAGACAAGTTAATTTATTTCGTCTAAAGCACCTCTTTTAAGTAATTTTCTTTGGTAATAAAAACTATACATATAGATAGATAAGCTTATGAATGCGAATACTCCCAGCACCATAAATACTAAATCAAAAAACACTTTCTCTTCTAACATTTGAATCATTAAACTTGTATTGGCATCCATTAACCACAAATCATTTGTGAATAACAACTTGTGAAACATTGTCCATACTGCAGTAAAATCAATAGTTGCATACAACAACAAAGCACTTAAAAGAAATAAGAATGCAGTATATACACGAATATATGCATAGGTACACACTTCAACAATTTCTTTTCTATTATCTACAAGTAAAATAATAAACAGGAATAACAATCCAATACAAGATCCATTTCTAACAATCATGGCACTCTCATATAAGTTTTTAACATCCTTCATATGTGATATTTCATCATCACTATAAATTGCTCTTACTTCACCTTCTACCTCAAATTCAATATTTAAATCATTCTCATCTCCACGAATATATGTTAATAATACATCTATCGACTCTGTTAAATCAGCTTCAGACATACCTATACGTTGTGATGTATTTAATTGTTTAAATTCATATTCATAAAACGAAGTTTGAAAAGAGAGCATATCTAAACTCGTTAAACATAAAACGAGAATACATAAAACAGATGCTATTTTCGCAAACAATACTTTCTTCTTAAAATTCATAAAGCCACCTTCTTTCACATAGTGTAAACTATTTTTCAAATAAAAGCAAAAAAAGGAGCAAGCTCCTTTTCCTATTTGAATAACGTAGTCTATTATTCAACCGTCACTGATTTTGCTAAATTTCTAGGTTGATCTATGTCACATCCCTTTAACATCGCCACTTGATAAGATAATAATTGAAGTGGTACTATTGCGGTAATTGCTTGTAGATACGAGTTTGATTTAGGTATCGTAATGCGATAATCAAAAATATCTAAATCGACTTCTAAATCTTCACTTGCAATTACGATAATACTTGCACCTCGTGCTTTTACCTCTTTCATATTACTTATCATTTTTTCTAATATGTTTTGTTGTGTAATTATCGCTATGACAGGTGTTCCTTTTTCTACTAGTGAAATAGTTCCGTGTTTTAGTTCACCTGCTGGATATGCCTCTGAATGAATATATGAAATTTCTTTTAGCTTTAAAGATGCTTCCATACACAATGCATAATCTATGCCTCGACCAATAAAGAATACATTCGAAAACTTAGATATAATCTTAGCTGCCACTTCATATTGTCCATCATTCACTACGTTTGAGAGTGTATTTTCAATATTTTTTATTTCATTAATGATTTCTTCTATTTCTTTTTTTGATACCTTTTGATAGATGACACTAAATGATAATCCAATCAATGATAGCAGTGCCACTTGAGTGCAATATGCCTTTGTTGTAGCAACTGCAATTTCAGGTCCCGCTAGTGTATAACATACATATTTAGCTTCTCTAGCTATGCTACTCCCTACTACATTTACAATTGCTAATGTATCAACGTTATTTTCTTTGGCAAGTTGTAAACTCGCAAGTGTATCCGCAGTTTCTCCACTTTGTGAAACTACAATAACGAGTGTTTCCTTCGTTAAGATAGGATTCTTATACCTAAATTCACTAGCTACCTCTAGTTCTACCTTAATTCTCGCCTTAGATTCAATTAGACTTTTTGCAACCATACATGCATACATAGCACTTCCACATCCTATCATATACAATTCTTTGTATATTGATAAGTCAGGAAGTCTTGACATCAAGTCACTTATTCCATCTCCTAGATAAAAACGCATTGTTTCACTCACAACTTTTGGTTCTTCGTGAATTTCCTTTAACATGAAATGATCAAACCCTTCTTTTTGAATATCGACAACTTCCATTGCCGCAGTTTTTATTTCATACTCTCTACGAGTTCCTTGTAAGCTATATATTTCAACCTCATGCTTCGTTAGAACTGCATATTCATCTTGTTCAAGTAATGTATACTTATTTGTATATTTCAATATCGCAGGAACATCACTAGCAACATAAATTTCGTCTTCTTTAAACGCTACAATGAGTGGTGAATTTCTTCTCATGGCATATAGTGTTTTGATATCATCATCAAACACAATCGCAAATGCGAAACTCCCTCTAAACATAGCGTTCGCCTGTTGCAATGTTTTGTGTTTATCCCTGTATTGTTTATACAGCGAATCAATGACTCCACATGCCACCTCACTATCTGTATCCGAAGTAAAGCTATATCCTTGTAGGACTAGATCCGCCTTCAGTTGTGTGTAGTTTTCTATAATTCCATTATGAACTAAAGTGACACTCCCCTGTCGATGTGGATGTGAGTTTATCTCATTTGGAATTCCATGCGTTGCCCATCTTGTATGTGCAATACCCAATTCACTTTCCACTATTCCTTTTGCCTTTAATTTATGGCTTAAGCTACTTACTTTTCCTTTTGATTTAATTATTTCAATCGTTTCATTTTGAAGGATTGCGATTCCCGCTGAATCATATCCTCGATATTCTAAGCATTGTAATCCATCCATTAGCACTTTCATCGCATTTTTATTTTTCCCTACATATCCCACTATACCACACATAAAAATCATCCTCCTTGTGTATTTTTTGCATAATAAAAACCATGTTTCCATTATAAAAAAAGGAGTGATGAAATAATTTTTAAGCCCTATTATCTTGCCTCTGTATTATTTCTTGCGATTCACTTAACCGGAACAGTACCCGCCGAATATTTCGATAACTGTTCACCTCGTCAACATCAATATGCCCTGGCGCTAATTATTATTGGATTAAGAATAATAACTTAACCTATTATATGCAATATAAAATACAATGTCTACCATTTTCATATTATATCCAATTTTTACTAAAAAAAACAGCCACGTGTATGTAACACAAGCGACTGCCTTATTAGTTATTTTCTAATCGTTCCATCTCCACTAATAATATACTTATAAGAAGTTAATTCGTTTAGTCCCATCGGTCCTCTAGCATGGATTTTTTGCGTTGAAATTCCAATCTCTGCGCCGAATCCAAATTCATTCCCATCCGAAAAACGTGTCGATGCATTCACATATACACAAGCACTATCTACTAATAGACTGAACAGATTGATATGGTTCTCATCTTCACTCACAATCACATCACTATGCATGGTGTGGTATGTATTAATATGAGTTATTGCATGTTTCACATCACTTATACTTTTTATGCTTATTTCTAATCCTAAGTATTCACACGCATAGTCTTCTTCACTAGCTAGTAGTAACTTAGAGTCAATCTGCACACATTCACTGCATGCATGAATAATCACATTATGTTTTTTTAACTCAGTTACTAATAACGGTAAGAATTGCGTTAGAATATCTTTATGAATCAATACACTTTCACAAGCATTGCATACACTTACGCGTTGCGTTTTTGCATTTATGATAATGGCAATCGCTTTATCAAAATTTGCCTTATCATCTACATATACATGACAATTACCACTTCCTGTTTCAATAATAGGTACACTTGCGTTTTCTACACAATGCTTAATTAAGCTAGCACTACCTCTCGGTATTAATAAATCTAAATATTGATTTAATTTCATAAATTCTAACGCTATTTCTCTAGATGTATCTTCCAATAATTGAATACAATTCGTATTTAAGTTGGCCTTTGATAGGGCCCGTTTCATCGTTTCCACTAGCGCTATATTTGAATGAATGGTATCTTTACTTCCTCTTAAAAAACAAGCATTTCCACTTTTTAAACATAAACAAGCGGCATCCACACTTACATTCGGTCTAGCTTCATAGATAATCCCAATAACTCCAATAGGTACACTTATTTTCTTAAATTGTAATTGTTCTTTATCCCAACTATCAATCACTTTTCCTACTGGGTCTTCTAAACAAACTACTTGATTCACTCCATCAATAATATCATTGATACGTGCTTCATTCAGTGTTAAGCGATCTATAAAAGAACTACTTTTACTATTTTTATGAGCGAATTCAACATCTAATTGATTCGCTTCTAAGATGATTTTTCTATCTTCATTAATTTGATTAGCGATTGCTTTTAGTGCCTCATTTTTAGTATATGTTGAGGCTGCCAATAATTCATAAGAAGATTCTTTAATCTGTTTTGCTTTTTGTATTAGTTCCATCTTATTATTTCCCCTTAAATAAAGTTCCTACTGCTTTTCCATCTAAAACATCATATAAAATACGAATATCTTTACCGCTTGCAATTACCATATCACAACCTGCTTCAGTCGCAATTTTTGCAGCTTGTATTTTCGTGTGCATTCCTCCAGTGCCTACATTACTAACGCTATCTGTTCCCATGTTTTCAATAGTTTCGTTAATTTCTTCAACGACGGGAATGAATACTGCATCTTCATGTAAATTTGGATTCTTATCATATAACCCATCGATATCAGATAGTATGATTAATAAATCAGCTTTAATTAATTTTGCGGTGATGGCACTTAACGTATCATTATCTCCATAAATAATTTCATCTGTAGCTACACTATCATTTTCATTAATGATTGGAATCGCATGATAAGACAATAACGTATGTATTGTATTTGTTGCGTTTTCTCTTAATTGTGGATCTACCATTACCCTTTTAGTCAATAACATTTGTGCTACTACTTTAGAATATTGTGAGAAAAACTTATCATAAATATACATCAATTCACATTGACCAATCGAAGCAATCGCTTGTTTCTTTGGTAATGTGTCAGGGCGCTCCGTAAGTTTCATTTTTCCTCTACCTGCCGCTATCGCACCACTACTCACTAATACTATATTATATCCAAAGTTATTTAAATCACTTAATACCTGTGCCAATAATTCTATTTTTCTTAGGTTTAGCAGTCCTGTTTCATGCGTTATTGTGCTGCTTCCTACTTTTATAACAATAGTCTGATTCATAAACTACCTCCTAATTTATTAATCCTTAGTATACAATAAATAAATGATATATACAAATTCAAAAAAAACGCTAATTACTTAGCGTTTGTGTGGTGCATTACTTGGTGCTTGTGTCGTATTTGTTTTATTTTCTTTTCTTTTAAAATTTTGGTACGGACGATAATTTGAATTCGGGTTATGTTTTGGTCTAATCAAACAATGTACTTCATGTCCAATCAAGTCTTTACGATTCGCTTTTACAAGTGCTGCATGAACAATTGCATAATGCTTCGGATTACGATATTGCATCAATGCTCTTTGCATTGCTTTTTCTTCAGCCGTCTTCGGTATATATACTTTAGTATAATCTCTAGGATCCATTTCTGTATAGTACATTGCAGTACTTAAGGTACCAGGTGTTGGATAGAAATCTTGTACTTGTTCTGGTTGATGTTTAATATCTCTTAAGTATTCTGCTAACTCGATCGCTGCGTTTAAATCACTACCAGGATGAGAAGACATTAAATAAGGAACTAAATATTGATTTTTAGAATATTCAGCATTAATCTTATAATATTTGTCAGCAAATTTTTGGTACAACCCGTTTCCTGGTTTCCCCATTTTTTCTAATACACGATCACTAATATGTTCAGGTGCAACTTTTAATTGCCCACTAATATGATGTTGTACTAACTCTCTAAAGAAGGTTTCGTCACGATCATACATTAAGTAATCGTAACGTATTCCACTACGTACAAATACTTTTTTAACATTGGGAAGTTCTCTTAGTTTTGTTAGTAAGCTTAAATAATCTGAATGGTCTACCGTCAAGTTATCACATGGTTTAGGCCATAAACATTGTCTTGCTTGACACACTCCATGAGTTGCTTGTTTTGCACATGATGTTTTTCTAAAGTTCGCTGTAGGTCCTCCTACATCATGGATATATCCTTTGAAGTTTGGATCCCATATCATTTTTTTAGCTTCACTTATAATACTTTCATGACTTCTACTTTGAATAATTCGTCCTTGGTGGAAGGTTAGTGCACAAAAGTTACACGCTCCAAAACAACCACGATTACTAATTAGGGAAAACTTAACTTCATCAATGGCAGGCACATGTCCTATTGCTTCTATGCTTGGGTGTACTTCTCTAGTATAAGGTAGCGCATATGCACGATCGAATTCATTTTGTTCCAATGGACGATTCGGTTTATTTTGAACAACATACCAACCTTGATACGGTTCAACTAATGTGTTAGCAGTAAAGTGATCGGTGTTCAAATATTGTGTGTGAAAACTTTTCGCATATAGCTTTTTATCTTTAATTATTTCTTCGTATGCAGGTAAGACAAGTGGTTCATATGCTAAAGATACATCTTTAGTCTTAAATACGGTACCATCTAAGTATGTAATATCTTGTACATCCATTCCACTATTTAGTGCATCCGCTACTTCAATAACACTGTTTTCTCCCATTCCATACAATAGTAAATCTGCATTCGCATCAATAATTAATGACTTACGCACACTATCATCCCAATAATCATAATGAGATAAACGTCTAAGACTTGCTTCTATTCCTCCAACAATAATACTCGTGTCCGGGTATGCTTGTCGTATCATTTGCGAATAAACAATAGTCGCTCTATCTGGTCTTTTTCCCATCTCTGCATTTGGTGTATAACTATCTTTCTTTCTTCTTTTTTTAGAAACTGAATAGTGATTTACCATACTATCAATATTTCCACTAGATACAAAGAATCCTAGTCTTGGTTTACCAAACTGCATGAAATCTGTTTTGTTTTTCCAATTTGGTTGCGATAAAAAACAAACTTTATATCCGTGACTTTCCAGTACTCTCGTAATGATTGCTGCTCCAAAAGAGGGATGATCCACGTAAGCATCTCCAGATACGTATACAAAATCAGGTTGTTCCCAACCTCTTTCCAACATTTCTTTTTTATTTATAGGTAAAAATTCACTCATATATTCCTCCTAATTATCTTCATTGATAATTTTATTTATTAAATACACAATAGCATCATCATCAAATGTTTGCATCTTTGATGCTAATTCATCTAATGGTACATCGTGTATAGTATGGTAATGTTCTATTACTTCATCTACTTCATACTGCTTAAGCAATTGTTTTATATCAAGTTTGCATACAGTGATGTGATTTTGATTTAATTCCTCAATAATCTCATCTATGCTAAGTTGCATAAATAATTGATCCTTTTGTTGAATCATTTCTTGTACACTACTATATTGCCTTTTATCTATGTACTTTAATTTCATTTTAGCCCTCGTTTGTAACGCATTTTATTATAGCGTATATGACTCAAAAATACTATTATAAACAAAAATAAGAGGGAAATACTCCCTCTTATCCTATCTTATTTTTTTTCTTCGGCTACAGATTCGAATAACGATTCATTTCTTGAAGCAATCTTTGCACTTCTTTCTTTTTTTCTAAGATTATTTTTGTTTACTAATAATCCTATACAACTTAGTACTGAGAGAAGCGTTAATACTCCAAACACACTTGCTACAATTAATAATACTTGATTATCTTTTACCATCTTTTCGTAATCTTCTTGCATCAAAGGTGCACTTTGTGAAAATAACTGAAGAGTTTTTTTAGATGATTCATACTGATATAAATTAGTATCTCCTGTTTCATCCATCAAATAAATTAAACTATAATTTTTGAAATTTTTATCTTCATACGCTAATCCTTCATATTCTGCATCTTCTACAATAATGGTAGTGAATTTAAATCCTTCTTTTTCTTGTATTTTTTTAGGCACATCAACAACTGCATAACTAGTACCTAGTATAACGACTGGTACATACTTAGATGTTATCTTTTCCTTTTTAATATCATAAAGATAAAATAATTTTTCCCCATCTTCATTGATCATATACAATACATATAAATCATTAAGTGTATTGTGGTAAGCATCGAATTTTTTATCATCACGAGAGATTTCAACAATTTCAAAACCAGTTAATCTAGGTGCTTTATCTAGAGATACAACACCTAACTCTTTAGATCCATAATCATGAAATACACTTGGCTTAGGTTCTTTATACACATTAACGATATATACATTTGTATTCCCTTTTTCATCACTTACTGTAATTTCTATTTTATTATCTTTATCAACCAACTTATGATTCCCTGTACCACTTAGCGTAGCTTCAGGTGCTACTTGTTTCGCATTAATTTCTATTTCTTCAACATCTGATGCAACATCTACATTATATAATAAATTTTCAGAACTAAAGTTTGGACTTAACTCACCTTGCGATACTTCTAAAGACGCTAATGATAAATCGACTCCTTGTTCTTCAGCTGGTGGAGGTGTAGGTGTCCCTGGATTTGGCACACTTGGTTTATTACTCACATTTATCGTAATATTTTTTACATCAAAGGTAGTTGTATAATCGGATCCTACCAATCCATCATTTCCACTTGGTGTAAAGGTAACTACTGTGCTTCCTGCACTTCTTGGTGTAACTGTAATAGATTGAGTATTATTTTCCACCCATACACTACTTGTAGACAATGTCGCATTACTTGCACTAATCTGTACATAACCCGTTACACTTCCCCCAACATATACAGTGGTGCTTTGACCTGTATAAATTGAAG